>JAPSJG010000129.1 GCA_031178305.1 Sinorhizobium sp. | reverse complement strand
CGGCGCAGCTGTCCGCTACCCGGACCGCCGACAGCGCCAACTTCTATTTCTGCGGCATACGTCACGACAATTGCGTGATCGATGGCGATACTTTCCTCTTCAAGGGCGAAAGAATCCTGATCGCCGACATCGACGCGCCGGAGACGAAGCTTGCGAAATGTGACGAGGAGCGCTCGCGCGGCGCGCATGCCAAGGCGCGGCTTCGCGAACTGCTCAATGCCGGCACATTCATGGTGGTTGACGCTGCTGCCGATTTTCTCGACGGCGAAGCCGGCAAGCGGCGGCTGGTGATGAGGAACGGGAGGTCGCTTGGAGGCATTCTGCTGGCCGAAGGCCTGGTCATGAAACGGGCCAACCGGCCGATTACATGGTGTGGTAGGACGACGGCCCGCCTCTCGGGCTGATCCTCTTGTCGATTATCTTCGCCATCAGCACTTTTACGGTGCAACGCCATGTCCCCTGCGGCGCGGTACCCGTCGCGCGTTCAGCCTCAGTCCGCTTCGCCCGTGACTCGCCAGATCACATCGCCGACATCGTCCGCCACCAACAGGGAGCCGTCCGGGCCGATGGTAACTCCAACCGGCCGTCCATAGGACGCCCGCTCGTCAGGCGAAAGGAAACCGGTCAGAATGTCGCGCGGCGGCCCGGCTGGACATCCGTTCACGAACGGCACGAAGACAACCTTGTAGCCGGTCAACGTGCTGCGGTTCCAGGAACCATGCTGCCCGATGACCATTCCCTCCGGGAAGCCGGGCAGAGTGCCTTCGGGAAGCCAGCAAAGACCGAGCGATGCAGTGTGTCCGCCCAAGGCATAGTCCGGTGTTATAGCGGTCGCGACCATCGCCGGGTCCTGCGGCACCCGGGCGTCCACGATCTGCCCCCAGTAGCAATAGGGCCATCCATAGAAGCCGCCGTCGCGCACTGATGTCAGATAGTCGGGAGGCGTCTCGTCGCCCAGCCCGTCGCGCTCGTTAACCACCGTCCAGAGTGCACCTGTCGTAGGCTCCCACGCCATGCCCACCGGGTTGCGCAGGCCGGAGGCAAATATGCGGTGCTCACCGCTCTCGAGATCAAGCTCGTGGATGGCGGCCCGTCCTTCCTCTGCCGCCATGCCGCGCTCGCCAATGTTGCTGAGCGAACCGACGCCGATGAAAAGCTTTCGTCCGTCGCGACTCGCAAGCAGGCTACGCGTCCAATGCCCGCCGGCCTTGAGGTCCGTCAGCTTTCGCCCTGTCGCGCTGATACGCGTGTCGCCGGTATTATACGGGAACGCAACCACCCCGTCTGTGTTGCCGACATACAACGTGTCCCCCAGCAACGCCATGCCGAACGGCTGATTGAGTCCCTCGAGAAATACCGCACGTATTTCGGCCACGCCGTCGCCATCCGCATCACGCAACAGCGTGATGCGGTTCGGACTTGCGCCCACTGCGCCGGCGCGCTTCATCGTGCTGAACATGGCGTAGTCGAAGGCAGATTTAATTCCCCCCGGCTCGCTCAGTGCCTCAGCGACCAGTACGTCGCCATTCGGCAACACGTGAATCCAACGGGGATGTTTGAGCCCGGCCGCGAATGCGTTCACCTTGAGCCCGGCCGCCGCAGTCGGCATTTGCTCCGCCGTCCATCCCTTGGCGGTCGGCATCTTCAGGGTCGGAATGCCCTGCGGCTTGGCTCTCGGGATTTTCGGGGCGCTGCCATAGGCCGGTTCCAGAGAATCACCGTCCTGGCGCCGCAAAAGGATTACTCCGGCGCCGATCAGTGCGACCAGGCGACCGAAAATGTCTGACAGGCCCATGTGTCCCCTCCTAACGTTGATGCGCACGCTACCCGAAGCACCTGCGGGTTGGTATCCTCAAACTGCATTGTTTTTGTGGACACTTCGCTGGGTTGCGAGCGCGCTACATAGGGGCGGAGGGCCTACATCCATCGCTTCTGGGCGCTACCAATTGCCGGGATCCGCTGTGTGATCGGTACTGGCAAACTCGTCCGCCTTTTCCCTGTCCAGCGTAAGGCCGGTTGCGACCCTTGTCTCGTCCGTCACCGAATATTCGAGCGGCGCCCGCCCGTTGGTCAATTCCTGATACATGAGCAAGGCGGCCTCCTCGGCAGTGTCGGCGTCGAACTCTCTCGTGACGGTGACTGTGAACTTGTGCATGGCCCTGACCTCGTCTGTGCTGGAATGGAAACCGGTCATGGTTCAATCGCTGAACTCGACGGTCACTCCCGGCTTGACCATCGCCGCCAGTTCCTCGGCGTCCCAGTTTGTCAAGCGAACGCATCCGTGTGAGCCGATCTTGTCGACGAGCGACGGTTCCGGCGTGCCGTGGATCCCGTAGGTTGGCTCGGTCAGATCGATCCAGACGCTTCCCACGGGGCCGTTGGGGCCGCTGGGCAGCTCTAGAATCGCGTCGTTCTCGCCCTGCTTGAAGTTGACTTTTGGATTGTAGACGTACGTCGGATTCGGAGCGACCCCTTTCACCTTGTGCGTGCCGGAGGGCGAAGGCGTCTCTTCGCTGCCGATCGAGGCGGGATACACGGCAAGCAGCGAGCCGTCTTCCGCAAACGCCGCGACCTGGCCCGCTCCCCTGCGCACCTCGATCCGTTTGACCTTGCCTTCCCTCGCGGCGCCGGGGACTGCAACCGAAACCGTGTCTCCTACGGCAAATGCCGAGCCCGGATTGAGCGCCTCCAAGAGGTCCATGTCCATGTGGAACCGCTCCGCCAGTTTCTCCGCGACGCTCGTATATCCAAGGTGTTCCATCTCCGCCTGCTTGGCGTAGTCTTCCGGAATGCGCTCGACGAGATCCTTGGTATCTTCTTCCAAGACGACATAGGGCTCGATGACGGGCTTGTCGTCTAGAAGGCGGCCGATGACCTCGGGGTCCGGCTTTCCATCGACGGGAAGACTTTGCATGGCCTCGAACCCAGCGATCGCCTTGGTGACGTTTTCGCCATAGTAGCCGTCGATCACCCCGGGAGACGAACCCGCGCGGTCCAGAAGAACCTGGAGACGGATGATCGCCGGCTCCGGTCGCGGCGACGCCTCGGCCGGTCGGTCTGGCGGGACCGAGGCGACGGAAGCATTGTTGATCGCTTCCGGCTGAAGCTCCTCGGCGCCGACGGCGCCGCAGAGGCCCAATGTCAGCGATGCTGCAAGAAATGCCGCGCTCTTCATGAACATCACAAATCCGCAGCAGCCGAACTTGTTCCGCCGGCAGGTCTGCAATCCTGGGGAACGGAACGTCGCGCGGCCGACCCGCGCCCCAAGGCCGCCGTTATTCGCGGAACGGTCGAATTGCGCGACAAGGGGCCACATCTGTAAAATGCGGCCACGTCGAAATCAGACCTCAGCTCCGCTATCCGAGCATGGCGAGCCGTTTGCCATCACTCCTTCGTCGGCTCCCAGAGCTCGACCGGATTGCCTTCGGGATCGTGAATGCGGGCAAAGCGACCGACTTCTGAGTTCCACTCTGCCCGAGTTTCCACCGCGATCCCGCTTGCTCTCAGTTTTGCCATGAGCCCGTCGAGATCATCGACGCGGAAGTTGATCATCCACTGCTGTTCCGCTCGTCCAAAATAGTCGGTATTCTCAGAGAACGGCCCAAAAATCGTTGTCCCTGCCTCTTGCTGCCATACGGACTTGTGCTGGTCGTCAATCCCAAGATGCTTCTCGTACCATTCGGCGAGCCCAGCCGGGTCCGCCGCCCTGAAGAACACACCACCAATTCCAACGACCTTCGGCATGGGATTCTCCCTAGTCTAGGAATGGACAATGCCGATGCAGGCGCTCACATGCAACTCGAAGATCAAGCTTGACGCGACGTTCGCTTGGGACTCATTCGAGCCATTCGTCGTGCCGGGCACCAATGACTGCAACGGTCGATGTTACTGCCACAGTTAGCAAGCGGGTGGAGACGAGACCTTAGCTCACCAACTCTCCAGTTGAAGGTGTGCTCGTGAAGAGACTTCCCGTCCTGGCACGTTGCAGCAACGAAAGAACCCGGATCGCAATGCAGGCCACAGCTCACTGGCCCTCATGAACCCAAAGCCACAAATCTTCCCAAGCCGCCTCGTCTGAATTCAACCGTTCTTATCGGAGCTGCCCTCCAGTTCCGCCGGCTCCTGCTTCTCCTCCCGAACCTCGTCTGGAAAACTGTCCGCAACGAAGAGCACGACTGCCGTGACGATGCCGACGACGAGCCCCAGTCCCCAATAGGAAGTCCCGATCGCAAGTCCGAGCGCACCAGTGATCCAAACGGCTGCCGCTGCCTTGATTCCCCTCACGTCGAAACCGCTCTTGAAAATGACGGCGCCGCCCAGGAAGCCGATACCGGAGAGAAATCCCTGAAGCGTGCGGCTGAGCGAACTCGGATCGGTCTCGGCGAGGTGGCGGCCGAGCAGCATGTAGGTCGTCGAACCGATCGCGATCAGTACCATGCCGGCGATTCCGATCGCCTTGTGATGCACGCGGCGCTCGAAGCCGATGGCCGCGCCGAGCGCGGCGGCGGCACATAGTCTGAGCAGGATCTCGAACGCTTCCGCCGGCAGTTCGGTCATATGCGCACCCCTTTCACCCCTCTTTCCCGCCGCTCTGCCATGGCCAGCGACCCTCGATCTCGACGGTGAGGGAGACGCTGAGAAAGGTCCGAATCAAGACGATCAGGGCGAGGATCAGGACATTCTCAAGCGTCGGCTCCACAGCGACGGTGCCGACGATGTCGGCGGCTACGAGAAGCTCGAGGCCAAGCAGTATCGCCCGCCCAAGGCGCCGGCGAAAGTGGTAATAGGCCTCGGCCTCGCCAGCCTCGCGGAGTCTGTTGAGGGAACTGACGAGCGCAAACAGCGCACCAATCACAATGACCCCGACCCCCGCCACCTCCAGGGCAGTGGCTATTCCTTGCAGTCCGGTATCTAGCGGGTCCATTGTCATCAGCTCCCTGGCGAGGTGTTCTTGATGGGAGCGTTTTCCGACATCGGGTGTGGCGCTGCCCACAACGGAAAATGGAAGGACGGACCAGCGGCGTTTCAGCCGTGGCGCGCGTCATCGGCGAGAACTTCCGCGATGACGCGCTCCGATCGCTCGATTTCCGACCGATCGCTACCCAGCATCCCTGCAGCGACGATCAGCGCCTTCCACAGGGTCCAGCCGCGACCACGGGCCCAAGTCGCCTCGTCGAGCGGAAGGGCCGCGCGGAACGCTTCACGGCTCTCGCCCTCAAGCATCGTCCAGGCGATCGAAAGATCGCAGGCGGGGTCGCCGACCCCGGACGTGCCGAAATCGATGACCGCGCTCAAACGCCCCTCTTGAATGAGGAGGTTGCCCGAGGCGACGTCGCCGTGAAACCAGACGGGAGCGCCTGTCCAGTCTGCCGACAGCGCCCTCTCCCACACGGCTGCCGCCGCCGCGACGTCGATACGGCCGGCAAGCAGCTCCAAGGCCCAGCGGGTTTCATGATCATAGATGGTCAACGCGCCGCCGCGAAAGAAGTTGTGCTCGCTCGGCGGAGGACCGCCATCGGCGTCGATCTGCTGCAGCTTCGACAGAAATGCGGCAAGCGCCTTCGCAAAGGCGGCCATATCGGTGATGGCCGCATGGGTAGCGATTTCGCCCTCCTGCCAACGATAGATCGACCAGTGCCAAGGATACCCCTCGCCGGGCCGTCCGAGCGCCAGCGGGACGGGAATAGGCAAGGGCAGATGCGGCGCCAGACGCGGAAGCCAGTACTGCTCCTTTTCGACCTGCCGCGCGTAGCGGGCGGCACTTGGTAAGCGCACCGTCATATTCGCGCCGAGATGAAACGTCCTGTTGTCCCAGCCGCCGGATTTGACCGGCCGGATCGGCAGGTCTGCCCATTGTGGACACTGCGCCGCAACCAACCGGCTGACGAGAGAAACATCGATGACGATCTCATCGGCGGGAGCGGATGACATGGCTTGAGCAACCTGGCCGTGTTGAACACAGGCCGATCTTGCACGGCAAGCGTCAATGGTGCAACCGCGAGGCCCCCTCGCCCAGGATTTCCTTCTGCGTGATCAGCCGCGCGCTGTGTTGCCCGCTCAGATAGATCCAGAGCCAGCTCCAGGCGACCGCGATACGGCTGCGGGTGCCGATGAGAAAGTAGATATGAGCAATGCCCCAGATCCACCAGGCAAGCGCCCCCTTGAGCTTGATCCTGCCGAAATCGATGATGGCGGCACGCTTGCCGATCGTGGCGAGGCTCCCCTGGTGGCGATAGCGGAAGGGGCCCGGCGCCGGCCTTCCCTCAAGCCTCGCCCGGATCACCCGGGCGACGAAAGCGCCCTGCTGCTTGGCGGCAGGCGCAATACCCGGGACTGGGGTGCCGTTCGCCTGCTTCACCGACGCGGTATCGCCGATCACGAAGACGTCCCTATGTCCCGGCGCCGTCAGGTCCTCATCGACCAGTGCACGACCGGCGCGGTCCGCCTCGATACCCAGCCATTCGGCGGCTGGCGAAGCCTGGACGCCGGCGGCCCAGACGAGCGTCCGGCTCGCAACGAACTCGTCGCCAATCATCACCCCGGCGGCGTTGCAATCGGTGACCGGCCTTCCGGTCCACACCTCGACACCGAGCCCCTCTAGCTCGCGGCGGGCATAGGCGGAAAGCTCGTCGGTAAAAGCGGGGAGAATCCGGGGGCCAGCCTCGACGAGCACGATCCGCGCGCTGCGCGTATCGATCCGGCGAAACTCGGCGGGCAGCGTCCTATGAGCCATTTCGGCGATCATGCCGGCGAGTTCGACCCCGGTCGGCCCGGCGCCGATGACCGTGAAAGTGAGCAGCGCGTCGCGCCTGGCGGGGTCGTTTTCGAGTTCCGCCTGCTCGAATGCGAGCAGCACCCGACGGCGGATGGTCGTTGCGTCTTCGAGGGTTTTCAGCCCCGGCGCCACCGGCGCCCATTCGTCATGCCCGAAATAGGCATGCGTCGCCCCGGTCGCCAGCACCAGCGTATCGTAGGAGATCGCCTGGCCGTTTGCGAGCGCGACGGTCTTACCGGACGCATCGACGCCCTTGACCTCGCCAAGCAGCGTCGTCACCTCCGGCCGGCCGCGATAGAGCTGCCGGATCGGCCATGCGATTTCGGAGGTCGCAAGCACCGTGGTCGCCACCTGGTAGAGCAACGGCTGGAAAAGATGGTGATTGCGCCGGTCGATCAAAGTGACCCGAACCGGCGCGCCCTTGAGATCGTTGACGAGCTGCAACCCGCCAAAGCCGCCACCGACGACGACGACGTGGTGTCCTTTCGGCATAGCTTCCCCCTCGTTTGCTGCGGCAGCCTGCCCGTTCGGGGGCGATCGGACAACCGCCAGTTCGGCAAGAGTTCCATGTGGAAAAAGCACAGCTCATTCCGCATAGTCGACCGGCACTGCCGTGCCGCTTTTCAACACTTCCATCGAGATCGACGCGGAGACGTCGAAAAGCTCCACTTTCCGCACGATCTGCTTGTAGACGACGTCGTAATGCTCGACGCGCGGCAGCACGACCTTGACGATATAGTCGTAATTGCCGGTCAGGCGATGCGCCTCGACAATTTCTGGAATGTCGCTGATCGCGCGCCGGAACTTCTCTATCCACTCGTCGGAGTGATGCGCAGTCTTGATCAGTGCGAAAAGCGTGGTCGGCACCCCCATCTTCTCCCGATCGAGCACGACGATGCGGCGAGCCACGTAGCCCGTCTCCTCGAGGCGCTGGATACGGCGGGAACAGGCGGAAAGCGAAAGGTTCACCCGCTCGGCGAGGTCGCCCATCGCGACGCTCGCATCCTCCTGCAGAAGCGTGAGCAGCTTCCGATCCCTGTCATCCAGCACGCCTTTTACTCCTCCATTGTCTTTTGTCCGCGCCCAGATTTTGCACAATCAGATCAAACAGCGCAATTAGATTGCAAAAATTGCCGCAGAAGGCTCCGCCAACGCGAACAAACTCCGGCGACGCCGCGCCATAATCCTCTCGGTGGAACGGGATCGGAGTTGCAACGCGCGCTCCGTCTCTCGGGTTCCGATGAGGCGCGAGAAAACAAGGGGGCGCGGCATGGAAATGCATAAGATGCGGAAGATCGGGCTTATCGGCGGCATGAGCTTCGAGAGCTCGGCAGTGTACTACCGGATGGTGAACGAGGCCGTTCGGGAGCGGCTGGGGGCTCTGCATTCCGCGGAAGTGCTGATGCATTCCGTCGACTTCCAGACGATCGTGGACCTGCAGAAGGCCGGCCGCTGGGACGAGGCCGCCCGCCGCCTGTCCGATGTCGCGTGCGGCTTGGAGCGTGCCGGCGCCGATTGCGTGCTCATCTGCACCAACACCATGCACCTGATCGCCGACGCCGTTCAGGGGGCGGTCGGCGTGCCGCTGATCAATATCATCGACGAAACCGCGCTGCGTCTGAAGGCCGCCGGCAGCAAAAAGCCGCTGCTGCTCGCCACGCGCTATACGATGGAACACGGCTTCTATGCGGAACGCATGCGTGCGCAAGCCATCGAGGTGATGGTGCCGGACGCGGCCGGACGCACGCTCACGCACAATGTCATCTTCGACGAGCTCTGCGCCGGGAAGGTGCTGGAGGCTTCGCGCGCGGCGCTCGTCGCTTTGATCGAGCGGGCAAAAGCGGACGGTGCCGATGCCGTCATTCTCGGCTGCACGGAAATCTGCCTGATCCTCGACCCGGCCCACCTGCCGCTGCCCGGCTTCGACTCCACCGCCATCCACGCCGAGTCCGCGGTCGAGTTTTCGCTGGGCAGGCGGTGCATAAGTTGCGCGGCTTGAGGGCGCACCCTCCCTCGTCCCTGTGCTCGTCAGAGGGATCCAGCCACGGCGCGTCCGCACCGCGAATGAGTCTCTCGCGTCGCAGACGCGGCGCTGATGAGGTGCGTATGGTAACGCCCCGGACAGACGGCACCGCTCGCCGCCAGTGAGACCCGGCGCGGTCACCGTCGGTGAGCGCCTGCGGCTCGTCAGACCGCGGCATCATACTCCGCGCGAGCCTTCCGGATCCCC
>JAPSJG010000128.1 GCA_031178305.1 Sinorhizobium sp. | reverse complement strand
GACGTTGTCATCGAAGTCAATGTCGCCCGTTCGAACGAAGAAGCCGAGCGCCAGGCCAAGGGCGAAAGTCTGACCTCCGCCGAGGCGATCTATGGCGTCGACGAAGACGCGCTGAAGCCGGAAAACTTCTTCAATCCGGAAGCCGAGTTCGAAACCGAAGAATAATCTTCGACGCAGAAATACGAGAATTAGGGAAGCCCGGGTTCACACTACCCGGGCTTTTTCTTTGCAGCCTCGACGCTCGCTTAGATCATCGACCTAAAGTCATAAGCTTGATCGGCTTTAGGAGGTTAGCGCGGGTGCGGGCGGAAAAACCGCGTCCACTTCTCCTTATCCCGCGCTCTCGAGCGACGCCAAAGGGCGAATCAGATATTTTTCCTCCCGTCCGTTGCCTTGCCCCCGGCACACAATGTTCGCACTTCGTCCGTGAGCCTGTGGATCACTGTGTACAACGGGCAAAGGAGACGGCCGGGGTTGCAAGCCGAGGCACTGTTGCACGGCTACACTAGACGTGCACGGCGGCAAACAGCAAACCGGGTACTCGAAGGACCTCAAGCGGAACGGAAAGATGATGAACGACGCAGCGCGAAAGCTTGCCTCCCTGGCTAAGGATCAGGTGGATCAGCACTATCGCGAAGCGCCGAACAACCTGGAAGCCGAGCAGGCGCTGCTCGGGGCAATCCTGGTCAATAATGACGCCTTCTATCGGGTGTCGGACTTCCTCAAACCCGTGCATCTTTACGAGCCGCTACATCGCAGGATCTTCGAGATTGCCGGCGAAATCATCCGCATGGGCAAGACCGCCAACCCGGTTACGGTGAAGACCTTCCTCAAGGCCGACGAGAAGGTTGGCGATCTGACGGTTGCACAATATCTCGCGCGTCTAGCTGCCGAAGCCGTCTCGATCATCAACGCGGAGGATTATGGCCGCGCAATCTATGATCTGGCGTTACGCCGCTCGCTGATCACGATCGGCGAGGACATGGTCAACATTGCCTATGACGCGCCGCTCGACATGCCGCCGCAGAATCAGATCGAAGACGCCGAACGGCGGCTGTTCGAGCTCGCCGAAACCGGGCGCTACGACGGCGGCTTCCAATCGTTCAACGATGCCGTCGCACTCGCCATCGACATGGCGGGACAAGCCTTCGAACGTGATGGACACCTTTCCGGCATCTCCACCGGCATCCATTCGCTCGATGCGAAAATGGGCGGTTTGCAGCGCTCGGACCTGATCATCCTCGCCGGACGCCCGGGCATGGGCAAGACCTCGCTTGCTACCAACATAGCCTACAATATCGCCGCGTCCTTTGAACCGGAGGTACAGCCGGATGGCTCCTTAAAGGCAAAGAACGGCGGGGTGGTCGGCTTCTATTCGCTCGAAATGTCCTCCGAACAGCTCGCCACCCGCATCATTTCCGAGCAGACAGAAGTCTCCTCGTCGAAGATCCGACGCGGCGACATTTCGGAAGCGGATTTCGAGAAGCTCGTCGCCTGCTCGCAGATGATGCAGAAGGTGCCGCTCTACATCGACCAGACCGGCGGCATCTCGATCGCCCAATTGGCGGCACGCGCCCGCCGGCTCAAACGCCAACGCGGCCTCGACGTGCTCGTGGTCGACTACGTCCAGCTCATGACCGGTTCGAAGAAATCCGGCGAAAATCGCGTACAGGAAATCACCGAAATCACCACTGGCCTCAAGGCGCTCGGCAAGGAGTTGAACGTGCCTATCATCGCGCTGTCGCAGCTTTCGCGCGCGGTGGAAAGCCGCGAGGACAAGCGCCCGCAGCTCTCGGATCTGCGCGAATCGGGTTCGATCGAGCAGGACGCCGACGTGGTGCTCTTCGTATTCCGCGAGGAATACTACGTGAAGAACATGGAACCGCGCGACGAACTCGATCCGAAATACGAAGAGTGGAAGATGCAGATGGACAAGGTGAAGGGCACGGCCGACGTGATCATCGCCAAGCAGCGTCACGGCCCCACCGGTACCGTGAAGCTCGCCTTCCAGTCGGAGTTCACCCGCTTCTCGGATCTGGCCGATCCGTCGTTCACGCAGTATGAGCATTGAAACGACGTCGGGGAGCAGATTGTGGCTGCCCCTCATCCCCCTGCCGGGACTTCCTCCCCGCAAGCGGGCGAAGGGGCATGCGGCAACTCTCCGCCCTCCATTTCACCTCAGTCGGTACTGGGGAACGGAAGCGCGCCTCAGGTCCCTTCTCCCCGCCTGCGGGGAGAAGGTCGCGGCAGCGGGATAAGGGGCAGCCCGCCGAGCCGCAACGCGCAAACAGCGACAGTCACGCCCCGACCACCGCCCTGCCGACGGCCACCACAAAAACACCGATCGCAACGGCCGCAAGGAGCGGCAGCCGCATTGCCGCGATCGCGGTCGCGACGGTGGCGAGCGTTTCGGCCGGTCCTGTGACAAGTGCCGTCGGAGCGATGACGGCCATCAGCACGGCGGGCGGAATGGCCTCGAGGGCACGCTTCTGCTGTGGGCCGATGGCGACGAAGCGGATGAGAACGAGGCCGGCGACACGGGTCAGCACCGTGGCAGCGGCCATGGCGACGATCGCAAGAAACGTGTTCGGATCGAGCGTCATGCGCAGACCTCCCGGCGGCGACCCATAAAGAGGGTCGCGACGACACCCGCGGCAGCACCGGCCGCAATGTACCAGACGCCCGGCAGGAGCTGGTGTGCGAACACCGCCGCCGCCGCGCTGGCGGCGAGCACTGCGCCGGTCTCACGGCCCTTCCAGAAGCCCATCACCAGAACGGTGAAAACCGCCGGAAAGGCGAAATCGAGACCGACCGTAGTCGGATCGCCCAGGAGGGTGCCGGCGATCGAGCCGGCCAGGCTCGCCAGAACCCAGATGCAATAGAAGGGTATCGCAAGGCCCGCATACCAGGCGGGTGTCAACTGCGTCCGTTCGGCGCGAAGCTCCGCCATCGCCCAGATTTCGTCGGCCAGCAGCAGCATCGCGGCGTATTTCGCCGGAATCGAGAAGGCCGGCATTTTGGTGCCGATCGAGGCGCTCATCAGCACGTGGCGGATGTTGACGAGCAGGGCCGAAAAGGCGAGCGCGCCCCACGAGGCCGGATGCGCCCAGATGTCCATGGCCACGAATTGCGAACCGCCGGCAAAGACGAGTGCGCTCATCAGGGTCACTTCCAGGCTGCTCAGGCCGTTGGCCGCGGCAAGCGCGCCGAAGACCAGTCCGATCGGCATCACGGCGACGGTGAGCGGCGCCATCGCCCTCATGCCGCCGGCAAATTCGTCAAGTATTTCCGCCCTTTTCATGTCCACGATCTCCGTCGTTGGTCATGCAGGGCTCATATAAGGATCAAAGCGCCCGGTCTTGAACGAAAGTGATCAGCCGGCGCGAAACGCCCCCGGCGTGACGCCGGTGCGCGCCTTGAAGTGACGGGTGAAATGCGCCTGATCGGCAAAACCGCAATGATAGGCGGTTTCGGCCGCCGACCAGCCGCGGCGCAGCAGGATTCGCGCCTCCCTCACGCGCTTGTCGGTGAGGAAAGCGTGCGGGGTTATATGAAATTCCTTGCGGAACGCGCGGATCAGGTGCGCCCGGCTGAGGCCTGCCACCTTGGCAAGTTCGTCGAGGCTGATGTCACGCGAATAGCTTTCGATGAGGTAGTCCCGGGCGCGATGCACGGCCGAGCTCTCGCGCATTCCGAGCGGAGCGATGATGGCGCTGCCATGCCGCTGGAACAGCGTCGCCAGGAAGCTGAACATGCCTTCATCCGCCTCCAGCGTTCCCGTGTTGCCTTCAAGCGTCTGATGCGCCCGGCGGAAGGCGACCGCGAGTTCCGGGTCCGTCAGCCATTGTCGGGAGAAGCAGGGCGTCCCGTGGAACGGTCGGCCGGTGACATCCTCCAAAACCTCGATGAAGAGTTCCACCGACGGGTAGATCATCCGATAGCGATAGCCGTCATTTCCCGGATGGCCGTCATGCACTTCATCGGGGTTGATGAGATAGAAGTCGCCCGGGCCCGTTTGCGAGCGCTCGCCCTTGATGGTGCTGATCTGCGAGCCCGCCTCGATGGCGCCGATGCTGAACGTGTCGTGCGCGTGCGGCGCGAATTCATGAGTGAAGAAGGTGGCGCTTAGGCACTCCATGCCCCTGAACCGGGCATCCCGCCAGAAGCAGGCCCGCTCGGCTCCCTCGAGCGGCACGGCCCCGGTGGCCTCTTCCTGGGAAATCGTATGCATCGACCAATCCTACCGGCGTGGAGGCGGCCCGTCTTGTACAAAAGTGCTCGCCCGTTTGCCTGAACGAAGCTGTTTGCGGCTCACAGCGCTTGCATGTATTGCTTCGGTGTCGCCCAAGGAGAGCCTCCCTTATGCCCAGCCCCGAATTTCTCGCCGCCTCCAACCGGCTCACCATCGACCTTTGCGCGCTTGCCGACAATTGGCGGAGAATGAACGAGCTCTCGGGCAAGGCGCGCGCCGCCGCGGTGCTGAAGGCTGATGCCTACGGGATTGGCGTGACCGAGGCCGCGCCCACACTCTACGCCGCCGGCGCGCGTGATTTCTTCGTCGCCAGCGTCGAGGAAGGCGCCGAGCTTCGCCCACTCATCCCGGATGCACGCATCTATGTTCTGGCCGGCATGTGGCCGGGCAATGAGGAGCTGTTCTTCACCAATGACCTGGTGCCGATCATCAATTCCGAGGAACAGCTTGCGGTCTTCATGGCAGCGCTCTCCGAGCGGGGCGACCACCCTTGCGTGCTGCATGTCGATACCGGCATGAACCGTCTCGGCCTCTCCGTCGAAGAGGCTCTCGCGCTTGCCTCGGATCCAGCGCGGCCCGCAAGCTTCTCGCCCGTGCTGGTGATGAGCCATCTCGCCTGCGGAGACGATCCCAAGCATTCGATGAACCTCTATCAGCTTCAACGCTTCGGGGAAGTGACGGCCGCCTTCGATGGCATTCCCGCCAGTCTCGCCAATTCCGGCGGCGTCTTCCTCGGTGAAGACTATCACTTCGATCTGACGCGGCCCGGCATCGCGGTCTATGGCGGAGAGGCGGTGAGCGGGGCCGTCAACCCGATGAAGCCCGTCGTGACTGCGGAAGCACGCATCCTCCAGGTGCGCACGGTTCCCGCCGGCGGGACGGCGAGCTATGGCGCCTCAGTGCGGTTCACCCGCGAGAGCCGCATCGCCACCGTCGCAATCGGCTATGCCGACGGTTATCACCGTTCGGTTTCGGGCGGTGGCGTTATGCTCCGGCAGGCAAGGCCATCGGGCGCCCAGGGTTTCCTGTATGGGAGAATGGTGCCACATGTCGGCCGGGTGACCATGGACCTGAGCCTTTTCGACGTCACCGAACTGCCGGAAAAGGCTGTTCGCGCCGGCGACTATATCGAGCTCTTCGGCCGCAACGTCGCGATCGACGATGTTGCGCGCGCCGGCGGCACCATCGGCTACGAGCTGCTAACGAGCCTTGGGCGCCGTTATTGCCGAAACTACATCGGCGGCGCCTGAATCGCTGACCGAATTCCATGCTTCAAAGCGGCGTTTCGCGTCATTATGTGAGCGTCGAGAGGTGATTCTGGGGCCTGAGTCGAGACTTGGCCCTCCCAATATGCCGAAAGCGATTTCCGAAATGGCGAAAGCCCGCACCCAGTTCGTCTGCCAGAATTGCGGCACAGTCCACTCCCGCTGGGCGGGAAAGTGCGACGGCTGCGGCGAATGGAACACGATCATCGAGGAAGATCCGACGGGCGGCATCGGCGGCGGCCCGACGCGGACGCCGAAGAAGGGTCGCCCCGTGGCGCTGACGACGCTTTCCGGCGAGATCGAGGATGCTCCGCGCATCGAGACGGGTATCTCCGAGCTCGACCGCGTGACCGGCGGCGGCTTCGTGCGCGGTTCGGCGCTGCTCGTCGGCGGCGATCCCGGCATTGGCAAGTCGACGGTGCTGATGCAGGCGGCGGCCGCCCTTTCCCGCCGAAAGCATCGGGTTATCTATGTGTCGGGTGAAGAAGCGGTCGCCCAGGTGCGGCTGCGCGCCCAACGGCTCGGCGCCGCCGACTGCGATGTGCTGCTTGCGGCCGAGACCAATGTCGAGGACATCCTCGCAACTCTTTCCGAAGGCAAGCGGCCCGACCTCGTGATCATCGATTCGATCCAGACGCTCTGGAGCGATACGATCGATTCCGCACCGGGCACGGTGACGCAGGTGCGCACCGGCGTGCAGGCGATGATCCGCTTCGCCAAGCAGACCGGCACGGCGGTCGTGCTCGTCGGCCATGTCACCAAGGAAGGGCAGATCGCCGGCCCGCGCGTCGTCGAACACATGGTCGACGCCGTTCTTTACTTCGAGGGCGATCGCGGCCACCACTACCGCATCTTGCGAACGGTGAAAAACCGCTTCGGCGCGACCGACGAGATCGGCGTCTTCGAGATGTCGGATAGAGGCTTGCGCGAGGTCGCCAATCCGTCGGAGCTCTTTCTCGGGGAACGCAACGAGAAGTCGCCGGGCGCGGCGGTCTTCGCCGGCATGGAGGGAACTCGGCCGCTGCTCGTGGAGGTGCAGGCGCTGGTCGCGCCGACGTCGCTCGGCACGCCGCGCCGCGCGGTCGTCGGCTGGGATTCCGCGCGGCTCTCGATGATCCTCGCCGTGCTGGAGGCTCATTGCGGCGTCCGGCTCGGTCAGCACGACGTCTATCTGAACGTTGCCGGCGGCTATCGCATCTCCGAGCCGGCCGCCGATCTCGCTGTCGCTTCCGCGCTGGTTTCGTCACTCGCCGGGCTTGCCCTTCCGGCAGATTGCGTCTATTTCGGCGAGGTCAGCTTGTCGGGTGCCGTCCGGCCGGTTGCGCATACCGCTCAACGTCTTAAAGAAGCCGAAAAGCTCGGTTTCTCCCAGGCCGTGTTGCCGTTCGCATCGACCGAGCTGCCCAGAAGCGGCAATGGCCGGTGGAGCGAGATGGAAAGCCTGCCGGACCTGGTGGCGCGCATCGCCGGATCGCGGCGGGCACTTCAGCAAGCCGACGAGGCGGACTGACGCATCGACCGCGTGATCGGCAGTGGATAGGACTTTCGAGCGCGTGCACTCGCGGCCGGTGGCGGATAAGCTTGGTATGACCCGATTGAAGACGGGGTCGGAGTAAGGACAACATGCCCATCACAATTCTCGACGGTATCGTTCTCGGCGTCGCGCTGTTTTCCGCCATCCTCGCCATGGTCCGCGGTTTCTCGCGTGAGGTCCTTTCGGTCGCGAGCTGGGTGGGTGCGGCCGCCGCCGCCTATTTTCTCTTTCCGCACCTTTTGCCCTACGCCAGGCAGTACACCAGCAGCGACACGGTCGCGATGATCGGCTCGGCCGCCGTGATCTTCCTTGTGGCACTCATCATCATCTCGTTCATCACCATGCGGATCGCCGATTTTATCATCGACAGCCGCATCGGTGCGCTCGACCGCACGCTCGGCTTCCTTTTCGGGGCCGCGCGCGGCATTCTTCTGGTCGTCGTCGCCTTGCTGTTCTTCAACTGGCTGGTTGCGCCGCAGCAGCAGCCGATCTGGGTCACCCAGGCGAAATCGAAGCCGCTGCTCGACGATCTCGGCAACAGGCTGGTGGCGCTGCTGCCGGAAGAGGCGGACGCCACCATTCTCGATCGCTTGCGCGGCAAGGATGCGATGGGCGAGGGAGAGAGTGAAAACCCGCCGGCGGCCACCGGACAATCGCCTGCCGACGACGCGCCTGCGACGAACGGCTGATATATGAGGACGTTTGCAACAAAGCCCGCTGTGCGGGCTTTGTCTATTTGGAATAACCCTCGCCAGGCTTTTCGGCTAAGATCGCTTGACGCCTGGCGGCCCGATCACGATATGCGCACGGCACGGAGCAAAGGCAGACTGCGATGACCGATCTCAGATCCAGTGAAGTCCACGACGAATTCGACGGCGATACGCTGCACGAAGAGTGCGGCGTTTTCGGTATTCTCGGGCATCCGGACGCCGCCGCGCTGACCGCGCTCGGCCTGCATGCGCTCCAGCATCGCGGACAGGAAGCGGCCGGCATCGTCACCTTTGACGGCAAGCAGTTCTACACCGAAAAGCGCATGGGCCTCGTCGGAGACCACTACACCGATCCCGCAACATTGGCGAAGCTCCCAGGCTATATTTCCATCGGGCATACACGCTACTCGACGACCGGCGAGGTGGCGTTGCGCAACGTCCAGCCGCTCTTTGCGGAACTCGAAGTCGGCGGCATCGCCATCGCCCATAACGGCAATTTCACCAACGGCCTGACGCTCCGCCGCCAGTTGATTGCCGATGGCGCGATCTGTCAGTCGACCTCTGACACCGAAGTCGTCCTTCACCTCATCGCCCGCTCCAAGCAGACCTCCTCCTCCGATCGATTCATCGATGCCATCCGCCAGATGGAAGGCGGTTATTCGATGCTTGCAATGACCCGAACCAAGCTGATCGCCGCGCGCGACCCGATAGGCATCCGCCCCCTCGTCATGGGCGAACTCGACGGCAAGCCGATCTTCTGTTCGGAAACCTGTGCGCTCGACATCATCGGGGCCAAGTACATCCGTGATATCGAGAACGGCGAAGTCGTCATTTGCGAGATCCAGCCGGACGGCTCGATTTCGATCGACGCGCGCAAGCCGGAATCGCCGCGGCCTGAACGGCTCTGCCTGTTCGAGTATGTCTATTTCGCCCGTCCCGATTCGGTTGTCGGCGGTCGCAGCGTCTATGTGGCGCGCAAGAATATGGGCATCAATCTCGCCAGTGAAGCGCCCGTCGAGGCGGATGTCGTCGTTCCTGTCCCCGACGGCGGCACACCGGCCGCACTCGGCTATGCACAACAGAGCGGCATTCCCTTCGAATACGGCATCATCCGGAATCATTATGTCGGACGGACCTTCATCGAGCCGACGCAGCAGATCCGCGCCTTCGGCGTGAAGCTGAAACATTCGGCCAACAAAGCAATGATTGCCGGCAAGCGCGTCGTGCTCGTGGATGACTCGATCG
>JAPSJG010000127.1 GCA_031178305.1 Sinorhizobium sp. | reverse complement strand
TGGGACATCATTTATCGCCTAGCACCCGTTTCGATGATCGCTTGGCCCGAGCAGTTTACCTGCCGCGCGCGGTCGTCCGGGTCCGACAGGGCGCTCCCCGCAAGGGTCGAGCGCCCTGTCTGTTTTGGTAGCGCTGTGGCTCGGTCACGCCACTCCAGAGCACGGAGATCTACCTGCGCGCTGACCCGACCGAAAAACTCGAGTGCTCGACGCGCTGGCGCCGCTCGGCATCAAGCCAGGCAAATTCCGCCCGCCGGATAAACTGATCGCGATGCTTGCCACGCGATAGTGCATTGTTATGTGGAGTCGATGGATGTTGGAAAGCCGACAATGCGCTCATCAGCCTCTCCGGCTCCACATAATCATGGTCGCCGCATAGTTCCGGAAGTCGAGACCGTGTTCGGCAAAGCGGGCAGGGCGCTGACCGCCACCAATCCCGCGCCGACCGAGATGTTCGAGACGATCATCACTTTGAAACCGAGGTCCGAATGGCGGCCTGGCGTCACCATCGACAGCCTGAAGCAGGAAATGTACGCTACGCTTCAGTTCCCCGGAGTGTCGAACGCCTGGACAATGCCAATCCGCGCCCCGCATCGATATGTTGTCGACGGGCATCAGGACACCCGTCGGCGTCAAGGTCTACGGGACCGACCTCAAGGAGATGGAGCGGATCGCCCGCGATGTCGAGACCGTCCTGAAGACGATCCCCGGCACGTCAAGCGCCTACGCGGAGCGGCTGATCGGCGGCTATTATCTCGACATCGTTCCGGACCGGATGGCTCTCGGGCGATATGGCTTGAGCGTCGATGACGTCCAGGAGGTCATCGGCACCGCCCTGCGTTCGGAAGTCGTAACCTCGACGGTCGAAGGGCGCGAACGCTACGGTGTCGCCGTGCGCAATCCGCGGGCCTTCCGGAGCGATCCCCAGGCGATAGCCCGCGACGTCCAGATCGCACTTCCCGGCGGCGGCGGCGTGCCGCTGGGCTAGGTCGCCGAGGTGAAGCTGACGCGGGGCGCGACGACGATCCGGACCGAGAACGGCCAGCTTGCCGTCTATGTGTTCGTCGACATCACGGATCGCGATCTGGGCGGCTATGTCGCGGAAGCGAAGGAGGCGGTCGCCAAGAGCGTTGAAAAGCCCGCGGGCTACTCCGTCGGCTGGAGCGGTCAGTACGAGTACCTGGAACGGGCGAAGGCGCGGCTCGCGATCGTCGTGCCGCTGACGCTCGCGCTGATCTTCCTGTTGCTCTATATGAACTTCAAGGCGCTGACCGAGACGCTAATCGTCATGCTGTCGCTGCCCTTCGCGCTCGTCGGCGGCATCTGGCTGATGTGGTGGCTGGTTCAACGCCTCGGTGGCCGTGGCCGTTGGCTTCATCGCGCTCGCGGGCGTGGCTGCCGAGACGGGCGTGATCATGCTGATCTATCTCGACCAGGCGCTGCGGGAGCGCCGGACGGCATGTGCGGCGGAGAAGGGAGCGTTCACGCGGGACGACCTCCACAGGGCGATCATGGTCGGTGCGGTCGAACGGGTGCGGCCGAAGATGATGACCGTCGTGGCGATCATCGCCGGGCTAGTGCCGATCCTCTGGAGCACCGGAACCGAATCGGAGATCATGCAGCGCATCGCCGTGCCGATGATCGGCGGCATGATCTCGTCGACGGTGCTGACGCTTGCCGTGATTCCGGCCATCTACGGACTGGTGAAGGGCTGGCGGCTGCCGGTCCGCCCGGACGACCGACCAGCGGTCGCGGCCGCAGAGGAGAAGCTGTTGGAAGCGGCCGAATGAAGGGAGGATGCCATGATGGACGATATGATGGGCGGCGGCATGATGTGGGGCATGGGGGGCATCGGCATCGTCGCGTTTCTCATGATCGTGCTCGTGATTGCGGCCCTGATCAAGTACGTGTTCTTCCGCTGAGACGTCCGCTCGCGTCGCGTCACGCAATGTTGACGCGCCGGGCCTCCTCTGGGGCGCATCATGGCTTGTATTTCCGGAGGTTCGGCGCGATTCTCTCCGTCATGAAACGCTGGTCTGTCCGACAGCTTGGCCTCTTGCTCCTCGCGACCTTCGTCGCCGCGGGAATGGGCCTCTCGGTCGCCCAGGCGAGCGGCATGGCTGCGAAGATGGCGACTATGTCGGAGATGGCCATGTCGGACCAGGGCGATTGTCAGGATTGTCCCGACCAGCCCGGCGGCTTGAAGGCGATGGCCTGCGGCAACGTCTGCGCCGCCCCCGCCGTCGCGCCGCTGCCGACAGCGACGCTCGTTCCGATTGGCGAGAAGCCCGCTTCTGCAGGTGCCCGCGATCCTCTCCTCGTTGGCAGGGCGCTGCAGCCCGACCCCGATCCACCACGAACCTCCGACCTCGGTTGAGTTCCGGCTGTCGCGACCAAGCGATACTGCCGGATGAACGAACGCGTGTGCATTGACGCCCATGCGTTCCGTCATCGACGATCATCGGAAGGATCGAATGTGAATAGCGAATCCCATTGTCTCGTGTCTCGCCGTGGTCTGCTCCAGGCCGGCGCGGGCCTTCTGCTGGCGAGTGCGCTGGCACCGTTCCCCGCGCGGTCCGCGCCGTCCGACGGCCACCGCATCGTCGCCGCGCCCGGCCGCACACGACTTCGTCCGGATAGGCCGGAAACGGATGTCTGGACATACAACGGAACGGTTCCGGGTTCGGTCGTGCGCCTTCGCCAGGGCGAGCGCGCTCGCCTAGTCGTCGAAAACCGCCTCGACCAGGAAACGACGGTCCACTGGCACGGCATCCGGCTGCCCAATGCCATGGACGGGGTGCCTGGGCTGACGCAGCCGCCGATCAAATCCGGCGAGACCTTCGTCTACGAATTCACGCCGCCGGATGCGGGAACCTTCTGGTATCACCCGCACGCGAACAGCCTCGAACAGCTCGGCCGCGGCCTCGCCGGAGCCGTGATCGTCGAGGATCGTGAGCCCGTCGCTGTCGACCGTGACCTTCTCTGGCTCCTATCCGACTGGCGGCTGACGGACGGAGGAGGGATCGCCTCCCGCTTCGGCAACTGGATGGAGGCGGCGATGTCCGGCCGGGTCGGCAACACGGTGACGCTCAACGGCCGGGCCTCGGCGGCAGAGCCTTTCCGGGCTGGCGAGCGCGTCCGCCTGCGCCTCGTCAACGCGTCGCTGGCCCGGATCATGGCCCTGCGTTTCGAGGGGCATCGACCGATGGTCGTTGCGATCGACGGCCAGCCCTGCGATCCGCACGAGCCGGAGCACGGCCGCATCCTTCTCGGCCCGGCCATGCGCGTCGATCTTGTCCTCGATCTGGAGGGCGAGCCGGAGCGGCGCTACGACGTCATCGATGACTTCTACGATGGCCTGTCATACCGGCTGACGCAGATTGCGTACGACGAGCGGCCGCCGATCCGCGCGCACGCTTTCGACGGGCCTGTTGCACTGACCCACAATCCCCTGCCGGAGCCGGACCTCGCCTCTGCCGAGCGCCACACGCTGACCCTCCAGGGCGGCATGATGAGCATGTCCGGAATGTCCGGTATGAGCGGGATGATGGGCCGGGGCATGATGGGTGGTGGCGGTGGAATGATGGGAATGGGCCACGGCGCGGTCTGGTCGATCAACGACACGTCGATGACCGGAGATGGCCATGCCGGCATGGAGCCTGCGCTCACATTCAAGCAGGGCCGCAGCGTCGTGCTGGCACTGCGCAACGAGACCGCCTGGTGGCACCCGATGCACTTCCACGGGTACAGCCTCAAAGTGTTGAGCCGCAACGGCAAGGCCGTCCCGCACCGCCAGTGGCAGGACACAGTGTTGATGGCCCCGAAGGACATCGTCGAGGTCGCCTTCGTCGCCGACAATCCCGGCGACTGGATGCTGCACTGCCATGTCATGGACCACCAGATGTCCGGGATGATGACCGTGCTGCGCGTCGCCTGAACAAGCAGAACCGCTCAAGGAGAACTGAAATGAACCCTTCAATCAGCTTCGCCAGTCTCGCCGCTCTCGTCGCCTTTGCCTCGCCAGCGCTCGCCGATCCGCTGCAGGCGACGCTTTACAAGAACCCGCAATGCGGCTGCTGCGAGGGCTATGCCGCCTATCTGCGCGACAACGGCTTCAACGTCGACGTGAAGCCGACCAACGACCTTCTCGAGATCAGCCGCAAGGCGGGCGTGCCGGAAAACATGCAGGGCTGCCACACGATGTTCATCGACGGCTACGTGGTCGACGGGCACGTCCCCGTGAACGTCGTCCGCAAGCTTCTCAAGGAGAAGCCCCCGATCGCCGGCATCACCTTGCCGGGAATGCCGATGGGCTCGCCCGGCATGGCCGGCGCAAAGACCGAACCGTTCGTGATCTACACCGTGCCGAAGGACGGCAAGGCACCGGAGGTCTACGCGACGGAATGAACAAGATGGACATCGACACCGCTAGGACCTCTGCGGCGTCTGCCATGCGCCGTCGGTCGCTTCTGCTGCTGGGTGCTGTAGGTCTGGCCGGGCTTGCGGGCGTTCTCGCGTTCCAGGAACCCTCCCAACCAGCACCTGAGGATGTGCGGAAAGGCTTCGCGCTGAACGACACGCCGAAGCCGATCCCGGACCTCGGGTTCACGGATGTCGACGGACAGCCGCACACACTCGCCGAGTTCCGCGGCAAGGTCGTTCTGCTTAACGTCTGGGCGACCTGGTGTCTGCCGTGCCGCAAGGAGATGCCGACCCTCGATCGACTGCAGGCGGCGCTGGGCGGCGACAGGTTCCAGGTCGTCGCTTTCTCGGTTGATCGCCAGGGAGCGGAGGCGGTGAAGGCGTTCTTCTCGGAGATAGGGGTGCGGCGTCTCGCCGTGCACGTCGACGTTTCGGGCCAGGCGCTTTCCGCCCTTGCGGCTGTCGGATTGCCCACGACACTCCTGATCAACGAGGAGGGACGGGAGCTCGGCCGCCTGATGGGCCCGGCCGAATGGGACGCACCGGACATGATAGCGTTCCTAATGTCGATCGTGGAAGGGAAAGCGGGAGGCGTCGCCGCCTCCATGAACAAGGGGAGTTCGCGATGATGTATCCAGTGCGTATGGTGCGACTGGCACTGCTCGCGGTCGCCGCGTTGTTCGTCTCGCTCGCGCCCGCCGCGGCGCACTCGCTCGAGGAGGTCGACCACGAACTTCGCGACAAGGAACAGTACTACCAGCCCGTGGACAGCGAAGCGCCCGGCTTCACGCTGCAGGATGCCGACGGCCGCGTCATCGGACTTGAGGCCCTGCGCGGCAAGGTCGTCGTCTTGAATTTCGTCTACACCAACTGTCCGGATGTCTGTCCGCTGCATGCGGAGCGGATCGCCGAAATCCAGAAGATGATCAACGAGACGCCGATGAAGGAGATGGTCGAGTTCGTCACCATCACCGCCGACCCGAGGCACGACGCCGGACCGGTCCTTCGCGACTATGGCAAGGCGCACGGGCTCGATCCTCAGAACTGGATTTTCCTCACTTCCGCGCCGGACAAGCCCGAGGACTCGACCCGCAAGATCGCGGAGGCCTACGGGCTCAAGTTCACCGAAGGCGAGGACGGCATGCAGATGCACGGGATCGTCACCCACGTGATCGACCAGGACGGCCGCCTCCGCGCCCGCTTCCACGGGCTGAAGTTCGAGCCTGTCAATTTCGTCGTCTTCGTCAACGCGCTGACAAACCGGACCCAGAAGCCACATCCGCACCCCCAGCCGGGCCTCTGGGACAAGCTCAAAGGATCGCTCCCATGGTAACAGAAGCGCCCGACAATGCCTCTTCCAAGCTGGACTCCGCTGGAGCACGGGGGCGAGGCCTCAGGGCCTTGGCGTTCAGTGCCGTTGCGGCGGCGACGCTGTCGGTCGTGCTCTCCGGGCTGGCGCTACTGTTTGCCGCGGGCGTCCTTCCGCCCCTTCGCAAGACGGATGATCTCGAGCGGCAACTTCATGCCTATATTCTCGCCAACCCCGAGGTACTCCTTGAATCCGTGAAAGGCCTGGAAGCGCGCCAACAGGCGGCGACCAACAGCGAAGCGGCCAACGTGGTCTCGGAGCGGCGAGATGAGATCTTCAACGACCCGGACGCTCCGGTCGGCACGAATCCCCAATGCGACGCCATTCTCGTGGAGTTCTTCGACTACAACTGCCCCTATTGCCGTCAGGCGGCACCGCTGCTCGGCAGGCTCGAAAACGCCGACACGGGACTGCGTCTCGTCTTCAAGGAATATCCCATCCTCGACCCCGGATCGGTCTTCGCCGCCCGCGCCGCGCTGGCGAGCCGCAAGCAGGGAAAGTACCTCGCCTTTCACCAGGCTATGATGACCTATGAGGGCCGCATCACCGAGGCCTCGACGCTCGAAGTCGCCGCCGATGTCGGGATCGACGTCGAGCGTCTGAAGACCGACATGCTAGACCGCGCGATCGACGCCGCCATCAAGCGCAATATCGCCCTTGCGGAGGCACTGCGCATCGGCGGCACGCCGAGCTTCGTCGTAGGAAAGGAGGTCGTCCGCGGACTCCTCGACGAGGCGACCATGAAGAAACTGATCGCCTCCGCGCGCGGGAGTTAGCCGTCATGTCGGCGCGGGCGGCTCTCTTCTCAGTGCTGAGGATTCGGTCGGAAGATAAGCCATGACCAATTTCCGGCGATGCGCCTCGGCGGCGCTGATGGAAGCGTGCCCCGCCGTCCTCGGTCTTGTATAGCGCCCAAGCGGCGGCAGTGCCGCCAAAATAGGGGTCGCCGTTGCCGTAAAACTCCATGGCGGAATAGATCGTGTCGACCATCGGAAGTGTCCTTTCTCGGGATTTTGGGCGAGTAATCAGGCGGCGTTTGCGCCGCTGATCGTCTTCAACACGCGCTAGGCGGCGTAGCGTCCGGACTCGTTCAAGTGCCGTTGCCAAGCGCCCTGCGACGGCGACCAGCGGAAGCCGTTTGCCTTCAACACACGCCGCGTCGGGTCGTCCGGCTTGCCGGGAAATATCAATTGGATGCGCGCACTGCCGGCGTTCTCCTTGATCTCGACGGCGCCTGCGCTCGTCTCGACCTCCTGGCTTTGGGTGCCGCGTTCCTTCAACTTTGCAAGCGCCGCAAGGCGTTGCTGCAGGCGGCGGAGCTCGGCGCGGCTGTTGGCCGTGGTGAAGCCGCGCCGGGACTGCCACGGCGCTAACTTGATGCTTCTGGCTGCGGCGTCAGTGGAAAGGCCGGTACGAGCCACAACGGCGGCAATCATGTCCTCCTCGCTGGGAAAGGTCTTTCTCCATGCGCCGGATGATCGCGTTGGCGGCTTTCATCCGGTCGATGGAAAGCGCCAGCTCCTCGATGCGGGTAACAATGCGCTGCATCACCGCCGGATCGCCGGATCGGATCGGCTCATCGTCCGTGCCGTGCGGGAAGCCCCGGCAATGAGCGGGCCAAAGGCGAACCTCGTCATTTTACCCGGACCGGCATGATGCTGTTGTCATGCCGATCCTGGCCTCAACAGACCTAATCAGACCGCGCGCCTTAGCGGAGACTCGCGCGCCTCCTGCGCAGCGACCACGGCAGCCGAAGCGCTGGACATGTTTTCGAAGCAAAGTTCAAAGCCGGCCGGCTCAGCCGAATAGTCGACCTCGACTCCAGGGTACCAGATGCCGCCCCCGTCAAAGGTGCTTATGGTCATAACCGTCCCGTCAGCGAGAGTACACGTCAAGACGGGTTCGTCCCCCGAAGTCAGTTGCCAACTTCCCGATCCCGAGAAGCTGAACTCACCAAAGGGACGCCCCGCGATTTGTGCCGTCACCGAGCACGTTGCCGGCATCAATGAGACTTGGATGTTGATGCTGCCTTGTCCCGAGCCGATCTCATGGTCTTGCCACTGAAAGCCGCCGGATACCGTGAAGGAGTTGGAGTTTAACGAAACTGTTGGCACCGACCCATTGTCGCCCTCATTATTGGCGTTGCGCCAGGCAACGTTTTTGAAGTCGAACCGGCCGATAGCACCGTCCGACAATGTTGGCACGATTCCCGGCATCCAGACAGAGGAATTCGTGGCCCAGAACGCGTTCCCGGAAGTGTCGTAATAGACGACGTTACCATCGTCCTGCACCGCTAGATAAGCGGGGGAGGAGTTCTGCGTGTTTGAAGCCCACATCACTTTGTTCGAACCGTCGGTCTCATCGTAGATGACGAGATTGCCGTCAGTCTGAACATCGAAGACCAAGGGGATGCCGTAGTCCGTTTGCGACGCCCATATGGGGTAGCCCTGGAAGCTGGAGTTCGACATGGGCGGCGCCCCATCGACCTGGTACAGCACCAAATTGCCGTCTCCCTGCATTATTAGTACATACAATCCATTCGGACTCATCGCCCATTGGTTGAATTGCATCGTTGTGCCGGGTGAGATTTCACCACTCGGGAATGCGATCTGGTCCCCGACTTGAACAGTAATTGCGTCCACCTGAACCTCCTTCATTGGGGGCGCGCGAGAAAACGCGCCGGCGAATTTGAAACGCGGCATCCCGCGGCCGCCTGTCAGACGGCTGGGGCTTCCTCTGTCATGGAAAGTTGGATCTTCTCGACCTGCGTCGAGCACGCGTATTGGGTATGCACTGATCAGCAGCGTGAGCAAAATACAACCTTTTGAGGCATTGATACAACCACGAGTTTTTTGGGGATTCGCCGGCGCTGGAGCGCCGCGCGTGGTGACGGAGCCGGCCGAGATCGACCTGTGGCTCACTGCGGAGTGGAAGGAAGCCAAGCAACTGCAGGATGTCTGGATGGCGATTATCGTGATTGTCGTTCTCATCCTCCTGATCACAATGACCATCGAGAGCAGGCTGCTGACGCTCGAGGCGAGGGTGATTCATAAGGACTACTCCGGCGTCATTGCCCAACTCTATAGCCCCGGCTTGTGCGGAACGTTTAACTTCTACGCCGAGTAACAGCACCACCAATGGAGACGAAAGCGAGAAACGCTCTGGATTTTTGATTGCCTCGTGAAATCAATAGCTTAGTTCCATAATATGCCTTATCTGATTTTAC
>JAPSJG010000126.1 GCA_031178305.1 Sinorhizobium sp. | reverse complement strand
ACCGGCCGAAATTCCGAAAGGTCATGCCGGTCGAATATCGCCGCGCGCTCGAGGACATGGAGCGTATGAGAATGTCGGAAGCGGCCGAGTAACCGGCCCTCGTGAAAGCGGCCCCCGATCCGGTTACCGGTGGCGGGGGCCATCACGCGTGCCTCGTGGGCGCGGCTGTTTGAGATTTGAACATATCAGGATCGCAAGATGGGCAAGGTTACTGGGTTTCTCGAGATCGATCGGCAGGTGGCGAAGTACCAGCCGGCATCCGACCGCATCCGCCATTTCCGTGAATTCACCATTCCAATGTCCGACCAGGAAGTGCAGAAGCAGGCCGCTCGCTGTATGGACTGCGGCATCCCCTATTGCCACGGGCCAACCGGGTGCCCGGTGCACAACCAGATCCCGGACTGGAACGATCTCGTCTACAACGGCAATTGGGACGAGGCGATCCGTAACCTGCATTCGACCAACAACTTCCCGGAATTTACCGGCAGGGTGTGCCCGGCGCCCTGTGAGGAGGCATGCACGCTGAACCTTGAAGACGCGCCGGTGGCGATCAAGACGGTCGAGCAGGCGATCGCCGACAAGGCCTATGAAATGGGCTACATCGTGCCCCAGCCGGCGGTCACGAAGACCGGCAAGAAGGTTGCGGTTATCGGTTCCGGGCCGGCGGGCATGGCGGCCGCCCAGCAGCTCGCCCGCGCCGGCCACGAGGTCCACGTCTATGAGCGCGAGTCGAAGCCGGGTGGGCTGCTCCGCTACGGCATCCCGGACTTCAAGATGGAGAAGAACTTCATCGATCGCCGCATCGAGCAGATGAAGGGCGAGGGCGTCACCTTCCACTGTGGGGTCAATGTCGGCGTGGACCTGGCCGTCCAGAAGCTCCTCGATGAAAACGACGCAGTGCTCTATTGCGGCGGCTCCGAGACGCCGCGCGATGCAGTCATTCCGGGCGTGGAATTTGTCGGCGTTCACGACGCCATGCCTTACCTCGTTCAGCAGAACCGGCGCATCGGCCGCGAGAACATCGACAGCGTCGGCTGGCCTTCCGAGCCAATCCTCTCCGGTGGCAAGCATGTGGTGGTCGTCGGCGGCGGCGATACGGCGTCCGACTGCGTCGGCACTGCCTTCCGTCAGGGCGCTGTCAAAGTGACCCAGCTCGACATTCGCCCGCAACCGCCGGAGAAGGAAGACAAGCTCGCGGTCTGGCCGTTCTGGGCGACGAAGATGCGCACCTCCTCCAGTCAGGCGGAAGGCGCGGTTCGCGAGTTCCAGGTCGCGACGCTGGAGTTTGTCGGTGACGAGGACGGCAACCTGACCGGTGTCAAGTGCTGCCAGGTCGACGAGCGCCGCAAGCCGATCGCGGGCACCGAATTCGTCATAAAGGCCGACCTTGCCTTCATCGCCATCGGCTTCCGCGGTCCATTCACCAACAGCGTTGTCAAGGACCTCGCGGACAGGCTCGAGCTGACGACCGACCGTCGCGGGTCCACGAACGTCGTTGCCAACGAGCGGGACTACAAGACCTCCGTGGAAAAACTCTGGACGGCCGGCGACGTCCGCCGCGGCCAGTCGCTCGTCGTCTGGGCAATCCGCGAAGGCCGTCAGGCGGCGCGCGCAATCGACGAGGCGCTGATTGGGGCGTCGGTGCTGCCGCGGTAGGTCAGGTCGCGAATGGTGTTGCGATAAGCCCTCCCACCCCCCAAAAAAGAGGGAGGGGCTTATCCTGCCGCTCCCCTTCTTTCCGCCCCGTCTTCTAAAGGCAACCGGATAAAGTCTTGGAAATGGCAGTCGGCCGCAGCGGCTCGAAAGCCCCTCCCGCTGGTGGACGCTTGTGGGGAGGGGGTTATCCGGAGAGACAGCCGCTCAATTCCGCATCAGCGGCTTACTGATCACCGTCTCGGGCTTCGCAAGTCGGAAATCGTCGACGCGGCCGGGGGGAGCCGCTAGCACCTCGCCCTTTTCGACGAGCAGGTCTCTTGCACTCTTGCCTGTGCCCTTTGGCGGCTCGCTTGCTCCGAGGAGCGCGGTAGCGCCATCGAGCGCCGGATCGGTCAGGCTGATCGGCGGTGTCCTGACGATGTCCTCATTGGCAAGCGGAGCGGTGACGACGAGATCCTTGAGGCCATCAGCGCCGGGCATGTCGCTGTCCGTCGAGGCTGCCTCGCCGAGCAGCTTGCGGATGTCCTTCTCGACATAGAAGGCGAGCTTGCGCTTACCCGCCTTGGTCAGATTGATGCCGTCCGACCCGCGCAACCGGGCTTGCTGACCGTTGATATCCGAACCGGTCAGCACGAACTTGCCCTCCTCGTCGACGAAACCGTCCCAGATGTCGATGAACTGCCCGCCGGCCTTTTCCACTTCCTCCCGATAGATGCCGTTGAACGTCACCATGTCGGCCGTCATCGCGGTCGATTGAAAGGGCGGCATGCCGACCCAGAAGACCGGCAGATTGTCCCTTCGCGCGAGGGCGGCGAGCATGCTGACGCGCCGGCGATATTCCTCCGTCCATCGGTCGGTCCGGAACTTTTCATTGCTGTCGCCGATGCGCATCGTCTGCCGGTCATTGGCGCCGATGCTTATGACGATTGCCGCGGGACTGAGCTCGGCAACATAGTCCGGCAGGTTCTTCGGCCAGTCGAAATAGTCGTCGCGGACGATGCCCGAGGAGCCACTGGCGCGGGTTTCGATCACGATGCCGGGCGTCTCCTCGAAAGCGACCTTCAGGCCGTCACCCAAGCTGTCGGCAACAAAGTCGCCGACGACCAGGACCTTTTTTGCATCCGGCGACTTCTCGACAACCGGCGCCGGCGGCGGCGTCTCGACGACGCGCGGCTTGGCGCGTTGTGGGCGCCTCTGCTGCACGCCTGCGGGCTGTGGGCGGCGTTTCTGTATCCGCCGCGGCCTCGGTGCTTCGGGATACAAGTATCGATCATCGTAATAGATCGGTCGCTGACCGATGCCGAAAAGCCGCTGCAGCAGGTTACGGCGCGGGATCGGCTCCTGTGCCGCGGCCATGGTGGCAAAGAAGCCGGCGACAAGCATTGCTGCAGCGCCTGCGAGGATCGGCGCGAAACGAAGCAGGCGCAAGAACTTGCCCTTTCCGCCGTGTCTGATCGTGAACATGCTTCTCACCGTCGGATGGCAGGTGCCTTCACCATACGCCAAATCGCGGCGATTTGGGACCATATGATCGCAAATCGCCGCGAGGGGGCTTGCTGCCGCTTGGGTTATTTGCGCAATGCGCGCAGGAGGTGCTGCGTCGGCTCGCCGTCGGGCGTTAGTCCGTTCTGCGCCTGAAATGCCTGGATCGCCGCCCTCGACCCCGATCCGAAATTGCCGTCGACCTCGCCGCTGTAATAGCCAAGCTCCTTCAAGCGGTTTTGCAGTTCGAATTTCTCGCTGATGTCGAGGGAACCGTCCGGGCGCGGCCAGCGCTGCTGCAGGCCGGCATAGCCGGCAATCTGGTCGGCGAGCAGTCCGACGCCGAGCGCATAGGAGTCCGAGGCATTGTAGCGTTTGATGACGAAGAAGTTTCTCGTCATCAGGAAACCCGGTCCGCGGCCGCCGCTTGGCAGCTTCAGTTCGGCCCGCATGCCGGGGTTGTGGAAGCCCTTGCCGTTCGGGCGGACGAAGCCGAGCGCCGCCCATTGGCCGAGCGTCTTCGTCTGGCCCGAATATTTGGCGGCATTCCCCGGCGGTACCACTTCGTAGCCCCAGGTCTCGCCCGACCGCCAGCCGTTCTTCTTCAGGAGATTGGCGGCTGTTGCCAGTGCGTCGGGGACCGAGTTCCAGATGTCGCGGTGCCCGTTGCCGTCGGCATCGACGGCGTAGAGCAGATAGCTCGTCGGGATGAACTGCGTATGACCCATCGCGCCGGCCCAGGAGCCGGTGAGCTCGCGCGGCGTCACATCGCCGCTCTGCAGGATCTTCAAAGCAGCGACGAGCTGGTTCCGTGCGAATTTAGCCCGTTTCGGGTCGGCATAAGCAAGCGTGGCGAGCGCGCGGGGAACATAGTGCAGCCGGTCGTCCTTCTGGAGAATGGCGCCGTAATTCGATTCCATCGACCAGATCGCCAGCAGCACGGCCTTGTCGACGCCGAAATGGCGTTCGATCGCATCCAGCGTGCGCCCGTGTTTAACCGCCATTTCCTGGCCGGTGCGCCGGGTATACGGATTGACTCGCGAGTCGATGTACTCCCAAATCTTATGCTTGAATTCGGGTTGGTGGTTGGCTTTCTCGATAACCGCTGGGTCGGGCGTCTTCACACCGGCAAAGGCCCTGCGGTAAGTTGCTTCGGTGATGCCGCTCTTGGCGGCTGTCGCGTAGAAATCATTGATCCAGTTCTGGAAACCTGCATCTGCCCGCGCGGGCGAAGCACCAAGCGCGGCGGCAACCACGAGAGCGGCGGCGATATGTCGGAAGAATGTCCTGCGGTTTCTGATCATCTGCTGTCGGTTCCGTTTCTCGGCGGAGTGTTCAGCCGGCGTTCATGCCGGACCGACTACTCCGGATTTTGCGAATGTCGCCCGCAGCGGTCCGCTGTAGGGCAGCATGCGGTCCTTCTAGGGGCCGAACGGCAGCAGCCGTATCGGATCAGTGGAGAAGACTACAGAAACGAAGTCAACAAAGTCTTTACCATGAAAATACCCAATCGTCTTCCTTCGTAAAAGATGGCAAACGGCGACTAAATCCAATTCAAATGCTTGTTCCAGGCTAGACTAAAAGAACCCATTGCAGGAGGTGTCCATGACCGAAAAGCGCAAAGTCCGCAAAGCCGTCTTCCCCGTTGCAGGGCTGGGGACGCGTTTCCTTCCCGCCACCAAGGCTGTACCGAAGGAGATGCTGACGGTCGTGGACAAGCCGGTCATTCAGTATGTCGTCGACGAGGCGCTGGAAGCGGGCATCGAGCATCTGATCTTCGTGACGGGCCGCAGCAAGGCGGTGATCGAGGACTATTTCGACATTCAGGTCGAGTTGGACCAGACACTGCGCGAGCGTAACAAGAAGGCGGAGATCGAGCTTCTCGAAGCCATGCTGCCGCAGGCCGGCACAACCAGCTTCACCCGCCAGCAGGCGCCGCTGGGCCTCGGACATGCGGTCTGGTGCGCGCGCGATCTCGTCGGCAACGAGCCTTTCGCGCTGCTGCTTCCCGACATGATCATGAAGGGCGAGAAGGGCTGCCTCAAAGGCATGGTCGAGCTTTACGAGCATAGCGATGGCAATGTCGTCGCCGTCGAGGAATGTGCGCCAGACCAGGCGCACAGATACGGCATCGTGGGCGTCGGCGAGCCGATCGGCGACGGCTTCCGGATCACCAGGATGATCGAGAAGCCCGCACCGGGCGCGGCGCCGTCGAACTTCTTCATCAACGGCCGCTACATCCTGCAGCCGGAAATCTTCCCGATCCTCGAACGCCAGGAGCGCGGCGCCGGCAACGAGATCCAGTTGACCGACGGCATGGTGAAGCTCTCCGAAACGCAGCCCTTCTCCGCATATCACTTCCGCGGGGAGACCTTCGACTGCGGTGCCAAGGACGGCTTCATCCTCGCCAACGTCGCCTTCGCGCTCGAGCGCGCCGACATTCGTCCGGTGGTCGAGGGGCCGCTCAAGGCGCTGCTGGAAAGGCTAAGGTGACCAGTTGCGCGAAAGCAGGCCGCGTCTATGGGCGTGGCCTTTCGCGTGCTGTGCGGTAATCAGCGCCTCAGCATGAGACCCACGCCGACGCGGGCCGTCTCGGTCGACGGGCCGCTGTCCCTGTTGGTCCGCTCGTAGCTGACGTCTCCCGTGAGCGCGAGATAGCGGCTCATGTCATAGGTCAGTCCGCCGCCGGTACGCCAGGTCGTCTCGTCGGCGGCGGCGGCGCCGGAGGGGAAATTGCGCAACGTCACGCTGTTCGAGAGCCTGGCGACGAGGTCTGATCTCAACCGATGCGTGACCACGCTCGTCAGTTCGTAGTCGATCGATCCCGTCTCGCCGGCCGTAGTGGATGGATCGAGATAGGTCAGGAACCCGAGCAGGACATCGGTGCCGCGCTGCGGCGACCAGTTGATGCGCCCGTCGACGGAAAGGCCGCGAAGATCGCCGAGCCGCTCGTCGTCGAAGCGATAGGTCTCGTAGCCGAGGGCCAATTCGCCATTGAGTTTCTCACCGAAGTCGACCTCGAGGCCGCCCCGGCCGGCATAGCTCTGATAGGAGCGCTCGAAGCCTGCCATGTCGCGCCGCCGGTCGTAGACCGCTTTGCCGACGGAGGCCTCGAGGAAGGGAATGAGCGCCGGCGAAAGCTCATAGCCGAGGCGTGCAGTGAGCGTCGCTAGATTGCGGTCGCGGTCCTCCATCGAAAGCGTCGTGCCCCCGTAGAGCTCGACGTCGCCATGGGTTCGGCGTTCGAAATCGACGCCGACGGAGCCGCGGATTATGCCGAGGTCGCGCTCCGCCGCGGCGCCGAGCCGATAGCTGTTGACACCGGATTGCGTCTCGGCACTGACGATCGCGTTCGGGTCGTTAGCGCCCTCGCGCTCGAAGCTGTAACCGGCGCGCAGCCTTCCGATCGTCTCGTCACTCAGGTCTAGGCGGAGTTCTGCTTCGAGATCGGCGCGCGGCTCCTCCTCGCCTTCGCCCGAGACATTGTGTTGCAGCACGCCTTCGCCGGTCACGCTCAACTGGTGGCGTGACCAATCCGATGTGAGCGATCCCTTGAGCCCGGTCTCGAGGAAGCTCCGGCTTTGGCTCGACCCGCCGGTCTTCTGCCGTTCATAATTGAAGCTTTCGCTGAGCGCCGGCTTCAGCACAAAGGTGCCGATGCGGATCCCGGTTGCCTCGCCGCCATAGGGATCGCGCCGCATGCGCAGGCCGTCGATCGTCTCCGAGCGCCTGTTGAGGCGGTTGAAGTCCTCGTCGAGGGCAGGCGAGAGATCGGCACCGGAGACGGCGCCGGTCATCTGCGGGTCGGTGATCGCCCGCGAGGATCCGCCGGTCTCATTCGTGGCGGGAGTCGCAAGACCCTCGCCGAGACTTTGCGCGGCAGCCGGCGTGGCGGCAAGAACGGCAGCGCCGACCAACAGCCATGCTGGCATTCTCGCATGCAAGGCGCCCGCTGGTCTCGAGCCTGAAATACTGGGCGCCATTGATCGTCTGTCCGCGTCGCTGATTGGAATCCTTTCGCAATCGTAAAGGCGCGTGGTTAACCAATAGTTTCTTAAGGGTAATCCCGGATGGGAGGCACCTAAGCACGTCAGGCACGCTCGACCGTCAAATGCCTTCCGCTGCTGGCTACGATGCGCACGCGCGTGCCCGCGGGCAAATCGGGTCCTTCGACGGCCCAGGTCGTGTCGTCGAGACGCACGCGTCCATGGCCCTCGGCGATCGGCTGCTCGAGCACCGCGGTGCGGCCGACAAGGCTTTCCGCCCGCTTGTTGAGCAGGGGCTCGTCACTCTCCTCCGAAGTGACAAAGAAGCGGCGTCCGATCAGGACCATGATCACCGAAAGAAGGGCGAAGACGATCAGTTGCACCTGCCACACCCAGAGTGCCGCCTCCCAGAGGAGCAGGGACAGAATACCGGTCGCGAGCGCGGCGAGCCCGATCCACACTAGGAAGACTCCCGGCACGACCACCTCTGCCGCCAGTAGCAGGAGGCCCAGGACCCACCAGCTCCAGGGGCCGAGTTCGACTACGAGGCGGGCGATCATGGGCCTAGCCTCACGGCGTCTCGAGCGGGCCGGTACGTGGCGTTGACGCACGCTGGCGCGAGGCAGGCGCCTGACCGTCAGCGAAGACTTCGCGGGCGATCGCGCCGATGCCGCCGAGCGAGCCGATCAGCGAGGCCGCTTCCATCGGCATCAGCACGATCTTCTGGTTGTTTGCGGTGCCGATCGAAGCCAGCGCTTCGGTGTATTTCTGCGCGACGAAGTAATTGATCGCCTGGATGTCGCCGGCGGCAATCGCTTCGGAGACCATCCGCGTCGCCTTCGCTTCGGCCTCGGCCAGTCGCTCGCGCGCCTCCGCTTCGCGGTAGGCGGCTTCGCGCTGGCCCTCGGCCTCGAGAATTGCCGACTGCTTGGCGCCTTCGGCACGCAGGATCTGCGCATTCCTGGCGCCCTCCGCCTCCAGCACCTGCGCACGCTTCTCACGCTCCGCCTTCATCTGCCGGGCCATGGCTTCGACCAGATCTGTCGGCGGCGCGATGTCCTTGATCTCAACGCGCGTGATCTTGATGCCCCATGGATTGGCGGCCTCGTCGACGACCCGAAGCAGACGATCATTGATCGTATCGCGGTTGGAGAGCAGTTCGTCGAGGTCCATCGAGCCCATGACCGAGCGGATATTGGTCATGGTCAGGTTGAGGAGGGCATTTTCGAGATTAGCGACCTGGTAGGCGGCCTGCGCGGCGTTCAGCACCTGATAGAACGCGACCGCATCCGCCGAGACACTGGCATTGTCCTTGGTGATGACCTCCTGGGTCGGCACGTCGAGAACCTGTTCCATTACATTCATCTTGGCGCCGATTCGGTCGAAGACAGGCACGATGATGTTCAGTCCCGGCTCGATGGTCCTGATGTATCGGCCGAAACGCTCGACGGTGTAGCGATAGCCTTGCGGCACGGTCTTGATCCCGGTGAGGAGGACGAGAACCACGAAGACGACGAAAGCGATGACCGCGATATCCATGCCGCCCAAGGCGATCCTCCTGTCTTTCAACTTTAGCGTTTGGTGTGCTGCTAGAGATTAACACGTGGCGATTCGCCGGTATATTTCAAGCGGTGATGGGAGAATGAGGCTCTCCACGACGAGATAAACTGTGCGCAATTTCAGCTCGGCCTTAAGAAAGCTCAAACCAGTTTTCGCGTATGGGTGGCTTTCTGAACGAGTAGAAGGCCGATGGCGTGATCAATGGCATCTGGGGGCAGTTTGTCGGCAACCTTGCTTTCGTAAGTTTGGCGATTTCAATGTGGGCGCACCTGTCGATCTGGTTCCGGTCGCGGCTCGCCGGTTATGAGAATGCTGTCTTCGGAACCATCGCCGGCGGGGCGTCGATCGGCTCCAT
>JAPSJG010000125.1 GCA_031178305.1 Sinorhizobium sp. | reverse complement strand
CGACGACCGGCCGTCGCCCAAACCATTTTTCGAATCCGGGCACGGCCTGGTGCAACAACATGCCAAGTCCGTCGATGATACGGAAGCCCTGCTCCTCCGCTTGCCGCAAAAGCGGAGTCTTGAGCGGCACATAAACAATATCGGTGACGACGGCCTCCGGGGAAAGCCGGGAAAAATCGATCTGCGGCGCCGGCTCTCCACCCATGCCGAGGGAGGTGGTGTTCACGAACAGGCCGGCACCAGCCATGACCTCGGAGAGCGCCGCCATCGGATGCGCAAGGACGGCAGCACCGAAGCGATCGGCAAGCTCCCGCGCCCGGGCCTCGGTGCGGTTCACCACATGGATCGTCTTGACCCCGCGGTCGCGCACCGCCTGGATGACGGCGCGGCTGGCCCCGCCGGCGCCGAGTATGACGGCGGTCGAGGCCCGGTCCCAGCCGCTGGCGCGTTCGTCAAGATTAGCGACGAAGCCGAGACCGTCGGTATTGGTGGCATGGATTTCACCGTCCTCGAGCCACAGCGTATTGGCCGCACCGAGCTCGGCCGCTCGTTCGTCGGACCGGTCGGCAAGCTGGAACGCCGCCTCCTTGTGCGGAATGGTGACATTGCCGCCGCAGAAGCCGGCGCTTCCATCCCTAAGTGCACTCATGAAAGCCGGGAAGTCCGCGGGCTTGACCTCGTGTGCCTTATAGCTGCCCGGTATTCCGAATTTCTTCAGCCAATAGCCGTGGATCAGCGGCGAGCGGGAATGCCTGATCGGACAGCCGGTAACAAAGGCATGGTTAACAGATGTTTCACGTGAATCACGCATCGATGGACCCCAGTTCACGGAGCTTGGAGAGCAGCGGCAGCATCGGCAGGCCGAGAATAGTAAAATAGTCGCCCTCGATCCTTTCGAAGAGCTGGATGCCTTCCCCTTCGAGCTGATAGGCGCCGACGCTCGCCAGCGCTTTCTCACCCACTCTCGCCAGGTGCCGCTCGACAAAGCCCCGGCTCAAGGGCCTGACCGTCATGTGAGCGGTGGTGACGTGTCGCCAGAGAACATCGCCGTCGCGGACGAGAACGATCGCGCTATTTAGGCTATGCGTCTTGCCGGAAAGGGAGAGGAGATGCTCGGCGGCTTCCTCCATGTCCTTCGGCTTGTGGTAGACGCGTGGCCCGAGCGACATCGTCTGGTCGCTGCCGATCACCAATGCGCCCTCGAAATGGCGGGCGACATCGAGCGCCTTCGCCTCCGCTAGCGCAAGCGCGACATCGACGGGCGAAGCACCCGCCGCCTCGAGCGGCTGCTCCAAGGCGCGCTCGTCCACCTTGGCCGCATGCGCCTCGAAGACGAGTCCTGCGTTTTCGAGGAGGGCGCGGCGAAACGGACTGGCCGAGGCCAACACAAGCAAGGCTGTCATACTGTCGTCCCGCATTGCTAAATCGCGATCATCGCATCGCTTTTGTTGAAGGCCGGAAGGGCGAGGGCTGCGGCGTCCGGCTCGGAGTTCCGGCTTATCTAAGCCGCGGGCGAAGAGCAACGATCGCCGCTGCGGTTTCTTCTATAGAGCGGCGCGTAACGTCGATGATCGGCCAATTGTTGCGTGCACAGAGCGTGCGGGCATATTTCAGTTCTTCGGCGATCGCCGCCCTATCTGTATAATCTTCGCCATGAAAGCCATGGGTGGTGCCGAGCACGCGGTGCTGGCGGACCTGCGACAGCCGATCGGCGCTGGCAATGAGACCGACGATCAACGGCCTCGTCGCCTGGAGCAAGGCCTCAGGCAGCGGCACACCGGGCACGATCGGAATATTGGCGGTCTTGATGCCTCGATTGGCGAGATAGATGCTCGTCGGCGTCTTCGAGGTTCGGCTCACACCCACGAGAACGACGTCCGCCTCGTTGAAATCTGCCGGCATCTGGCCATCGTCGTGATCCATGGTGAAGTTCAGCGCTTCGATGCGGGCGAAATATTCCGCGTCCATCACGTGCTGGGCACCTGAGCGGCGGCGCGATGGCGAACCGAGGTAGGACTGGAACAGCTCGATGATTGGGTCGAGTACGGAGACGCAGGGAACGCCGATCTCGCGGCACCGCTGGTCGATCAAATCGGCAAGCTCACGGTCGACGATCGTGTAGAGCACGATGCCCGGCGCGCCGTCGATCGCTTCCAGGACCTGCATCAACTGCTTCCTGTTGCGGATCAGCGGATAGACATGTTCCAGCGCATGCGAGGACTGGAACTGCGCGGCCGCGGCGCGGCCGGCGGCGATGAGCGTTTCGCCCGTCGAATCGGAGACGAGGTGCAGGTGGAAGTAGTTTTTGCGGTTCTCCACGCAATTCTCCGGGGGCTGTTGATAGGCCGGGACTAAGACAGCTAAAGGCGCGAGCGGCCATCAGGCAAGTGGAAAAGCGGCCGATTGTTCACATGTCCCGCTCAGGCGAAAAAGAACCGTCCACTGCTGTGGACAAGACCCACGCCGATGGCAAATTGTCACGTGGATCGACTCCTTATCAACAGGAAGAGGCACGCCCAGGCGCATGGCAAGGTGCTGACTCGCCTCGATTTTCTCGACTTTCCCCATTCTGTCGCCGATTCACTCGATCATCATCCCATACAAGGCTTGCCAGTCCGTGTCGCTTGGACGAGTTGAGGATTGATTTTAATCCTTGATAGTCACCGACTCTAAGAAATAGAAACCTTTTCTAATAAGTTTGTTTTTAGATTAGGGAGCCAGGAAGTGGCCGAAACACGTCGGAAAGTCCTGGAGGTGTTGGAGGGGAAATGCCTCACGCCTCCACCGATCTGGCTGATGCGCCAGGCCGGCCGCTATCTTCCTGAATATCGACAGACGCGGTCGACGGCCGGCAGCTTCCTCGACCTCTGCTATACGCCAGACCTCGCCGTCGAGGTGACGATGCAGCCGATCAGGCGATACGCTTTCGACGCAGCGATCCTGTTTTCCGATATTCTCGTCGTTCCCGATGCGCTTCATCGAAACGTGCGCTTCGAGGAAGGGCATGGACCGCGCCTGGATCCGATCGATGAGGATGGAATCAACGGGCTTGATGCTGGTGGCGTTTCCCGGCATCTCGCTCCTGTTTTCGAAACCGTGTCGCGGCTTCGTCGCGAGCTGCCGGCGGAGACGACGCTTCTCGGCTTTTGCGGCGCTCCCTGGACGGTTGCCACCTATATGATTGCCGGGCATGGAACCCCCGACCAGGCGCCCGCCCGGCTCTTTGCCTATCGTCATCCGCAAGCTTTCGACCGGCTGCTGGCGTTTCTGGCGGATGTCTCAGCCGATTATCTCGTGGCGCAGATCGATGCCGGTGCCGACGCCGTGCAGATCTTCGATTCATGGGCCGGCGTTTTGGGCGAAGAGGAGTTTGCGCGTTTTGCCGCCGAACCGGTGCGACGGATCATCGGGTCCGTTCGCGCCCGGCGCCCCTCCGCCAAGATCATCGCCTTCGCAAAGGGCGCCGGCACGCTGCTCAGGAGCTATCGGCAAGCCACGGGAGCGGATGCGATCGGCCTCGACTGGACGGTGCCGCTTTCCTTCGCGGCCGAACTGCAGAAGGACGGTCCCGTCCAGGGCAATCTGGACCCAATGCGGGTCGTGGCAGGCGGGCAGGCGATGGAGAGTGGGATCGACCGGATTCTCGACGCGCTCGGTAGCGGACCGCTGATCTTCAACCTGGGGCACGGCATCACGCCGGACGCGGATCCGGCAAATGTCGCCGCGCTCGTATCCCGGGTTCGCGGGTGCCGATAAATGCGGGAACGGCAGACCGACCGGGGGCCAGGAAATAGGGCGCGGCTGCGTGCGTTCATGGCCCTTTCGCTAATTGCGGCCCTGCTTATCGGGCTGTTCGCCTGGCAACCGGAGGACCTCTACCTCTGGATCAAGGCGCTCCACATTGTCGCCGTGATATCCTGGATGGCGGGGCTTCTCTACATGCCGCGGCTCTTCATCTATCACACCGACGCCGAGCCCGGATCGGCGCAGTCCGAGACGTTCAAGATGATGGAGCAGCGTCTCCTGAAGGTCATCATGAACCCGGCAATGATGATCACCTGGGTTCTGGGGCTCTACCTCGCCTGGGATCTCTACGGGTTCCGCGGCGGCTGGCTGCATGCCAAGCTTCTATTGGTAGTGCTGCTTACGCTCATTCATGTGCACTTCAGCCGCGCCGTCGAGGTCTTCAAGCGCGACGAGAATCGCCGTGGCGCGCGCTATTGGAGGGTGATGAACGAGGCGCCGACGCTATTGATGATCCTCATCGTGATCCTGGTCGTGGTGAAACCGTTCTGAATTCAATCGATTCGGAGTTGCGATAGTTTTCGCTAATTTGCGGCGACCCCTTGCGGGGTTTCACGTGAATCGCTATTTTCGCCCATCTCCTCCATGGCCTGTGACGAAGTTTAGAGCCTGCTCCTTTCCCCTCGCAGCTCCGTTACGAAAATCACGCCACCTGCTTCCCCCTATCGAACGTGGACTCTTCATGGCTGAAATGAAGCTACAAGAACTCAAGAACAAGACGCCAACCGATCTCCTCGCCTTTGCGGAAGAGCTCGAGGTGGAAAACGCCAGCAGCATGCGCAAGCAGGAGCTGATGTTTGCAATCCTTAAGATGCTGGCGACACAGGACATCGAGATCATCGGTGAAGGTGTCGTCGAAGTCCTTCAGGACGGCTTCGGCTTCCTGCGCTCGGCGAACGCAAACTATCTCCCTGGTCCGGACGACATCTACATCTCGCCGTCGCAGATCCGCCGCTTCTCGCTGAAGACCGGTGACACGGTGGAAGGCCCAATCCGCGGCCCCAAGGAAGGCGAGCGTTACTTCGCGCTTCTCAAGGTCAATACGATCAACTTCGACGACCCGGAGAAGATCCGCCACAAGGTGCATTTCGATAACCTGACGCCGCTTTACCCGAACGAGCGGTTCAAGATGGAGCTCGATGTCCCGACCTCGAAGGACCTGTCCGCCCGCGTCATCGACCTGGTGGCGCCGCTCGGCAAGGGCCAGCGCGGCCTGATCGTGGCGCCGCCGCGCACCGGTAAGACGGTGCTGCTGCAGAACATCGCGCATTCGATCACCGCCAACCACCCGGAATGCTATCTGATCGTGCTCCTGATCGACGAGCGGCCGGAAGAAGTGACCGATATGCAGCGCTCGGTAAAGGGCGAGGTCGTATCCTCGACTTTCGACGAGCCGGCAACGCGCCACGTCCAGGTTGCCGAAATGGTGATCGAAAAGGCGAAGCGGCTGGTCGAGCACGGGCGCGACGTCGTCATTCTGCTCGATTCGATTACCCGCCTAGGTCGCGCCTACAACACGGTCGTGCCCTCTTCCGGCAAGGTTCTGACGGGCGGTGTCGACGCCAATGCGCTGCAGCGGCCGAAGCGTTTCTTCGGTGCCGCCCGCAACATTGAGGAAGGCGGTTCGCTTACGATCATCGCCACGGCGCTGATCGATACCGGCAGCCGCATGGATGAAGTCATCTTCGAAGAGTTCAAGGGCACCGGCAACTCCGAAATCGTCCTCGACCGCAAGGTCGCCGACAAGCGCATCTTCCCGGCAATGGACATTCTGAAGTCTGGAACGCGCAAGGAGGACCTGCTCGTTCCGCGCCAGGAACTGCAGAAAATCTTCGTGCTGCGCCGTATTCTCGCACCGATGGGAACGACCGACGCAATCGAGTTCCTCATTGACAAGCTCAAGCAGACAAAGAACAACGCCGATTTCTTCGACTCGATGAACGCCTGATCAATTGGGTTCCGCTTAGACGGCCGGGATTGCGCGTTCCGGCCGTATCTGTTTTATCCCACTGCTTCGCATATTTGCCGGATTCACCCTAAATCCAACCAGTTGGAAAGAGCCGCAATGTCGGCTCTGCTCAGCCTCGACATGCCGGTCCGGCATGATTCACGTGAAACATGCGTCCGAGCCGAGACGTGCGACGATGGCGGCGGCTTGATTTCCGGTTTCGACATGTGCATAACTCGCCCACCGTTACGGACGGAAGCACATAGAAGTGCTACCGACAGCGGCTGCCGCGAGCAGCTGAATATAGATGCCCAACAGAAACCCGAATGAGAAGTGAACCTGCACCGGGGGTGATCCCGGGCATCGCGGGTTCAGCAGGCCGATGCAGTTCACCGACACGATCTATGCCCTCTCCAGTGGTCCCCTGCCCGCCGGTGTGGCGGTAATCCGCATCAGCGGGCCGGCGACTGCAGAGGCTGTGGTCGGTCTTTGCGGCGCGCTGCCAAGACCACGTACTGCCGCGCTTAAAACGATTCGGACTCGAAACGGTGAGCCACTCGATAGTGGTCTGGTCCTGTATTATCCGGGTCCGGCATCCTTCACCGGTGAGGATTGCTGCGAGTTCCAGGTGCATGGCGGCCGCGCGGTCGTGCACGCCATCCTCGACGAACTCTCCGAAATCGACGGCTTGCGGCATGCGGAAGCGGGGGAATTTTCGCGGCGCGCCTTTCAGAACGGCAAGATGGACCTGGTGGAGGTCGAGGGATTGGCGGATTTGATCGCCGCCGAGACCGAAATGCAGCGCCGGCTGGCGGTTGAGCAGTCCGGCGGCGGACAGTCGGCTCTCTACCAGGCCTGGGCCCGCCGCCTCACCCATGCGCGAGCGATGATCGAGGCGGAACTCGACTTTGCCGATGAAGACGACATTCCCGGTTCCGTCAGCGCATCGATTTGGGTCGATTTGGAGAAGCTTCGTACGGAAATCGACGCGCACATTGCTGATGCCGGGCTCGCCGAGATCATTCGCGATGGCCTCAGAATCGTCATCGCCGGGGAGCCGAATGCCGGAAAGTCGACTCTGCTCAATACTCTAGCAAAGCGAGATATAGCCATCGTCACCGAGATTGCCGGGACGACACGCGACGTGCTCTCCGTCGATCTTTCATTAGCCGGATTCTCCGTCAAACTTTTTGATACGGCGGGTTTGCGCGAGACCGAGGAAGTGGTCGAGCGCGAGGGCATTCGGCGGGCGCGGGAGGTTATCGGTCACGCCGATCTGATCTTGCTGCTATCGGAGAAACCGGAAGGCTTTCATTTCGACGAGCCCATAGCCGAAGGCGTGCCAGTAATCCGTGTGGCAACGAAGATCGATACGGAGAAACATGCCTGGAAATCTGAGGACGCAGATGTCTTCATCTCCACGAGGAGCGGCACTGGCATTCCCGAGCTGTTGCAGAGGCTGGCGTCGCATTTGCCGGATCTGGCGGGGCGGACATCCTTTGCCATGCCGGCGCGAAAGCGGCACGTGGATTGCCTTCGCCAGGCGAGCGCCGCCTTGCAGCTTGGATTGGCGACGGAAGGGCTGGACCTGCAGGCGGAACAATTGCGGCTGGCGAGCGACGCTCTCGGCCGCATTACCGGGCGCGTCGACGTGGAGAATCTGCTGGACGTGATTTTCTCCGAGTTCTGCATCGGCAAGTGACGGACTATACAACGAGAGCGAGTCGCTACTGCGTGTGTCCTTAAATCGTCCTCGATTTAAGGACAAGGACATGCAGCGGTCAAAGTGCTACAGCGACCTTTGCGCGTCTGGTAAGACGCGCCGTAGAAGCGTTTCACGTGAAACGTCTTGACAGGCACGAGTGATTTGAGAATCAAGACCCGACGTATGCGGGAGCATGGGACTTATGACGAGCTATGATGTCATTGTAATCGGTGGCGGCCATGCGGGCTGTGAGGCCGCGTCGGCTTCGGCCCGGCTGGGCGCCCGCACGGCTCTGATCACCCACAAAAAAGCGACGATCGGCGTAATGTCCTGCAATCCGGCCATCGGCGGCCTGGGCAAGGGCCATCTCGTGCGCGAGATCGACGCTCTTGATGGGCTTATGGGACGAATCGCGGACGCGGCCGGTATCCAGTTCCGCCTGCTTAACCGGCGCAAGGGACCGGCGGTGCGCGGTCCAAGGACGCAGGCGGACCGAAAGCTCTATCGGGAAGCGATGCAGCATGAGATCGGAGGGATTGCCAACCTCTCGGTGATCGAGGGCGATGCCTTTGACCTGTTGACCGAAGGCGAAGCGGTCGTCGGCGTGATCATGAAGGATGGCCGGACCTTTCGCGCGGCTTCTGTGGTGCTGACCACGGGGACTTTCCTGCGGGGTCTCATTCACATCGGCGACCGCAAGATCGCTGCTGGGCGAGTCGGGGACGAGCCGTCGGTCGGGCTGTCCGCGACATTGTCCCGGTTCGGGCTGACGCTCGGCCGGTTGAAGACCGGCACACCAGCGCGGCTCGATGGCCGTACGATCGATTGGGATCGTGTCGGTCGCCAGGGACCGGACGAGGAGCCGGTGCCTTTCTCGTTCATGACCGATCGCATTCTCAACCGGCAGATCGACTGCGGCGTGACGCGCACCACGGATGCGACTCACCAGATCATTGCGGACAATATCCATCGCTCGGCAATGTATTCCGGCCAGATTGAAGGGGTCGGCCCGCGCTATTGCCCGTCGATCGAGGACAAGATCGTGCGCTTTGGCGAACGCGACGGCCACCAGATATTCCTGGAGCCGGAAGGCCTGGACGACCACACGGTCTACCCGAACGGTATTTCCACCTCCCTGCCCGAAGAGGTTCAGCAAGATTTTATCCGCACGATCCCAGGGCTGGAGAACGTAACCATTCTACAGCCGGGCTATGCGATTGAGTATGACCACGTCGACCCGCGCGAATTGCAGCTCACTCTCGCGGTACGTAAGATCCCCGGACTATTTCTGGCGGGTCAGATCAATGGCACGACAGGCTATGAGGAGGCAGGCGCACAAGGGCTTGTGGCAGGTTTGAACGCAGCGCTGACGGCGACCAAGCGAGTACCCTTCACCTTCAGCCGCACAGATTCCTATATCGGTGTGATGATCGACGATCTCACCTCGCGCGGCATTACCGAGCCCTACCGGATGTTCACCTCGCGTGCGGAATACCGGCTGTCGCTCAGGGCGGACAATGCCGACACGCGTTTGACGCCGCTTGGTCTTGAGCTCGGCTGCGTCGGCGAGGCTCGTCGGGCGCGTTATGAGTCATGGCGGCGTGCCTATGATGCCGGCCGCACTTTGCTGCAA
>JAPSJG010000557.1 GCA_031178305.1 Sinorhizobium sp. | reverse complement strand
TAGCCGATTTTGGCGGCGATCCGCGCGGTCTCCGCGTCGTCGCTCAGCGCCTCGGTGGAGCCGGGGACACAGGGCACGCCGGCGGCGATCATCGCCTTCTTCGCCGCGACCTTGTTTCCCATGGTTCGAATTGCCGATGCCGGAGGTCCGACGAAGACACGGCCGGAGCGGACGACTGCCTCGGCGAAATCGGCATTTTCAGATAGGAACCCATAACCCGGATGAATGGCCTGCGCGCCGGTCATTTCGGCCGCGAGAAGGATTGCCTCGATGTTGAGATAGCTTTTAATCGCCGGCGCCGGGCCGATGCAGATCGCCGCGTCGGCGCTGCGCAGGTACGGCGCGTGCCCGTCCGCCTCGGAGTAGGCGCAAACGGCACGCAGGCCGAGTGTGCGGCAGGCGCGCTGAATTCGCAGCGCGATCTCGCCGCGGTTGGCGATGAGGACCGTTTCGAACGCACTCGTCTGCAAATCGCCGGTCATTGCACGTCCGTCTCGATGAGGAAGATAGGTTGGCCCATCGCAACTTCGCCCCCTGCCTTGACGAGGATATCGGATATCACGCCGTCGCCTGGAGCCTCGATGGTCGTAAAGACCTTCATTGCCTCGATCAGGCAAAGCGTATCGCCTGACTTTACCGCCCGCCCTACCTCGACAAAGTCAGGCTCGCTCGGTGACGGCGACAGGTGGACGATACCGAAGACGGGGGCAGCAACGGTCTTCCGGGAAGGGCTTGCAGGCGGCGGTGTCGCGGAGGCCGCGCTAAAGGCTGGGTCGTTCCTTGACGGCATTGTGCGGACCGGCGCGACATCCGCCTTGATCAACTTGAGATGCTGGTCGCCCTCGGTCAGTTCCAGCTCCACCAGCGGAGAAGCCGCCATCCATTGCATCACGGTCTTGAGCTTTTCGATGTCCATTCTCAACCTGCGCTGCTGCCGGTCGTCGTGGCAGCGACCGGTGGCGTTGCAGGACGAACCGAGGGTGCGGAAACGCTATCACAAGGCTCGGACGATGGGGTCAGATCAACTTTTGATGACGGTGACCGCAAAGCGCCATTGCCCGTGACTATTACGCCAGACCGAATCCGTCTTAGCCGTCACCTAGCGCACATCCTATGATTCCGCTCACCCTTCCACATGCAAAGACCGATAAAGAGTGACCTATGGCCGACTTCCAGCCCGCCGCTCGAGTTGAGCGCATCAAACCCTCCCCGAGCACCGCGGCGGCAGCCCGAGCACGCGAGCTGAAGGCGGCGGGCCGCGACATCGTCGACATGACGGTCGGCGAGCCGGATTTCGATACGCCGCCAGCCGTCAAGGAAGCGGGCATAGCCGCGATCCGCGCTGGCGACACCAAGTACACGCCGGTCAACGGCACACACGCGCTCCGACGAGCGATCGCCGCCCGGCTCGAGCGCCATACGGGCCAGGTCTATTCCCCCGAGGCGATCACGGTCGGCGGCGGCGGCAAGCAGGTGATCTTTCTGGCCTTGATGGCATCGGTCGACAATGACGCCGAGGTCATCATCCCGGCGCCCTACTGGGTGTCCTATCCCGACATGGTGCTTGCGAACGAGGGCAAGCCCGTCATCGTCCCCTGCACGGAAGAGGCCGGCTTCAAGTTGACGCCGCAGTCGCTCGAAGCAGCGATCACGCCGAAGACGCGCTGGCTGATCCTCAATGCGCCATCCAACCCGACCGGCGCCACCTATACGCGCGCCGAGCTGAAAGGACTCGCTGCCGTCCTGGAGCGCCATCCGCATATCTGGGTACTGACCGATGAAATCTATGATGAGATCTGGTTCGGCGAAGGCAAGGCGGTCAGCCTCGTGGAGGCCGCCCCTCACCTTGCCGAGCGGATTTTTCTCGTGAACGGCGTGTCCAAGAGCTACGCGATGACCGGATGGCGCATCGGCTATGGCGCCGGGCCAGCCGCGCTTGTCGCCGCCATCAACAAGCTCCAATCGCAGATCTCCTCGTGCCCCTCGTCAATCAGCCAGGCTGCGGCTACGAAAGCGCTCGAGGGAGACCAGGGCTTCGTTGCCGACAGCGTCGCGGCGTATCGCAAGCGTCGGGATCTGGC
>JAPSJG010000124.1 GCA_031178305.1 Sinorhizobium sp. | reverse complement strand
GGCGGCCCTTCGGGTGTCGGCAAGAGCTCGATCCTGAAGATGCTCTACGGCAATTACGGTGTCGACGAAGGCCAGATCCTGTTGGAGCATGACGGCCGTCTCGTAAACCTTGCGAGCGCCGAGCCGCGCCTTGTACTCGAAGTACGCCGCACCACGCTCGGCTATGTCAGTCAGTTCCTGCGCGTGGTGCCGCGCGTCTCAGCCCTCGACATCGTCGCCGAGCCCCTGCAGGCGCGCGGAGTCGCGTCCGAGGAGGCGCGGGACCTGGCGGCGGAGCTATTAGCCAGGCTCAACCTGCCGAAGCAGCTCTGGGCCCTGCCGCCCGCGACCTTCTCCGGTGGCGAGCAGCAGCGCGTCAACATCGCCCGCGGCTTCATTACCGACCATAAGATCCTGCTGCTCGATGAACCGACCGCCTCGCTCGACGCCAGGAACCGTGCCGTGGTGGTCCAAATGATCGCCGAAAAGAAATCGGCCGGCACCGCACTGGTCGGCATCTTCCACGACGAGGAAGTGCGCGATGCCGTTGCCGGCCGGATCATCGACGTCTCGCAATTCTCGCCCAGGAAACACGCCGCATGAGCAAGAAACTTGGTCTCGAGCCCCTTATCCACCCGACCGCGACCGTCGAAAACTCGACGCTCGGCCGCTACACCGAAATTCGCGAGCGCTCGCGGCTAGAAGAGGTCGAATTCGGAGACTACTCCTACATCATGCAGGACGGCTCGATCTGGTGCGCGACGATCGGCAAGTTCGTCAACATCGCCGCCGCCGTTCGCATCAACGCCACCAACCATCCGACATGGCGCGCGACGCTGCATCATTTCACCTATCGCGCACCGATGTATTGGGAGGACGCCGAGCCGGATCACGACCTTTTCGCCTGGCGTCGCCAGAACCGTGTGATGATCGGCCATGACGTATGGATCGGTCACGGAGCCACGATCCTTCCCGGCGTGACTGTCGGCAATGGCGCGGTGATCGGCGCCGGCGCCGTCGTCTCTAAAGACGTCGCCCCTTACACGATCGTCGGCGGCGTGCCGGCGAGGCTCATCCGCGCGCGCTTCGCGGCCGAAATCGGCGCCGCCATGGACCGCATCGCCTGGTGGCACTGGGACCACGACAAGCTGCGCCGCGCGCTCGACGACTTCCGGCATCTGACGGCCGAGGAATTTTTAATGCGGCATGGTTGAGAAGAAGCCGGCAGAAAGCGCTTGAGGGCGGATCTCCGCTAGTTCACCGTCAACAAGCCAACATAGGAAAGCACCGTCACCAGCAACCCTCGAAAAGCGAAGGCGACGCAGCGGTATTTGCTGCACGCGATCGCCGAGAGCACATCGGCATTATCGGCATATTGGCGAAGGAGATAGGACCGGTCGCCGCTGCGTGCCGCGTCAAAAAAGGCGGTGCGATGGGCCGGCCAAGCACCCCAGAAGAGCGACGTCGAGGTGGCGCTCTTCCGCGGCAGAACGACGAGAATCGCGGAAACGACCGAAACGATCGAGGCAATGGCAAGCGCGCCCGAGAAGATCATCGGCAACAACTCGCCCTCGGCATAGCGCTGCCAGGTAAACACGCTCCTTCCCTCTTGCGACGTAATCAGAAAGGCGAACATAAAGGTGAAGATATAGGCCGCCTTCTGGTCCGACATCTTGATCTGATCATGAAAGACGTCGTTTATCTTGCGGATGTGATCGTAATAGGCAGGCGACACATCGCCAGATTCCGCATTTTCACTTGCAAGTTCAAGTTTATGAAGGTTCCCCTCGGCACTCATTCTCGAAATCTCCCCGTCCACTGTTTCTCCTTTATTACACCCCCCAAATAAAACAAGCGGAGCCGCCGGGCCGGCTTGACTTTCTGCCCGCGTAAATCCACTGGATTCGATGCAACGAGGGGTAAATCGCTGATGGGGGCGATACTTAAGAGGGCAATGCTGGCGGCGATGGCGCTTAGCATGCCGCTACCGACCTTTGCCGAGCCGTTGCCGCGCTCCGCGCCAGCTGCCGGTTCCGTCATTGCCCGCAAGTCCGGCGAGGAAGTACGCTTCGTTGATGTCTCGAATTGGCAGGTCGTCAATCTTGCCCAGGACCTTCTTCCCGGCGACATCCTGCGCACCAACGCCACGGGGGCGCTCGCCGTGCTCTTCAGGGATCACACGCAGATCCGGCTCGGGCGAAACACGGCCTTGCGCGTCAAGGAAATCGGCGCGGGCGACTCGAAGCTGGAGCTGCAATCCGGCACGATCTGGGCTCGCGCCGAACGCGGCGGCGAGGGCCTGGCGATCGACACGCCCGCCGCAACCGCTGCGATACGTGGCACGGACTGGACGCTGACCGTCGGCGCCGACGGCAAGACTTCCCTCACCGTCCTCGAAGGCGCGGTCGAACTGACAAATGCTTATGGCAGCGTCACCGTGAAGCAGGGCGAAGGCGCCGTCGCCGCGATCGGCAAGGCTCCAAGCAAGATCGTGATTGTCACCCCGAAGGACCGCGAGCAGATGCTCTTCCACCTGCCGCTGCGCGACGCCTTCACCTTGATGCCGCCGACTCCGCTCAAGGCCCGTGACATGCGCCGTGAGCGCGCGCGGATTGAGGCACAAGCGGAAGCCTCGCGCTCGGCGGAAGACTGGCTGACGGTTGCGGAAATCTATCTTCCGCTCGAGGGACGGCAGAGGGCGCAAGGCGCGCTTGAACGGGCCCGGCGGCTGGGCCTTAATCGATCACAAGACGCACGCGCACACCTCATCGAAGCGCTTATCGCCGGTTCCGAGAATCGCTACGGCGATGCCGCGCGGCTCTTCGCCGAGGCCGCGCCTCGGCTCGACGCCAAGCGCCGCTCGGTTGCCGCCTATGGCGGCTATTTTGCCCGTGCGCTGGCCGACCCGGACCGCATCGAAGATCCACCGTCTCAGACGACAGGAGCATACGGCGCCTTTGCCGAGGCCTGGACAGCAGGCTTCCGCACCGACATCCGCGCGGCGATTGAAACAATCAAGAAAGCCGAGCGGCAATACCCGGACGACCCGTTCCTTCCGGCCATCCGCGCACAGGCTGCCATGCTGCTCGATGACCGGGACGAGACGCGCAGCGGTATCGAAAGGGCGCTGGCGATCGACCCCGATGATCCAACAGCACTCGAGTCTCGGGCCAAGCATCGTTTGCTCATCGAAAATGATCAGGAAGGTGCGCTAGCCGACCTTGAGCGTGCGGTAAGTATCGCGCCGGGCGACGCATCCCTCTGGAACTGGATAGCCTTGGTACAGAGCTATCGCGGCGATGATCGCGGCGCCGAGAAGGCCTTCAACAAAGCAATCGAACTCGATCCCGCAGACCCACTCTACCACGCCAACCTAGCCTACCAGTATATGGACGAATTGCGGTTCGCCGAGGCGAAACGCGAGATCGACGCGGCGCTCGCCGTCGATCCCGCTTTCGATCTCATCCTCGTGGCACGCGGCCGGTATTACTTGCAGACCGGCGCGGTGGAAAAGGCGATCGACTTCCTGCTCGCCGCCTCGACGGCGAATCCGGCCCATTCCAGTGCGCAACTCTTGCTTGCCGCAGCATATTCCGAGAAGGGCGATCGGCTTCCGGCGGCTCAGGCGCTCGACAACGCCGACCGGCTCGACCCGAACGATCCGATCGTTTCGCAGGTCCGCGCGATAATCGCCATCGATGCCTACGACGCGGACACGGCCATCCGCAGCGCCCAGGAGACGATGCGACGCTTCCGTGCACGAGGCGGTGAAGCGGCAGCGCTTGGCACCAACCGGGAGGCCGGCTCAACGCTCAACTACGCTTTTCGTCTGCAAGGTCTCGATACCTGGGGGCAATATTACGGCGATGCGGTTTTCGACCCCTTTTCCGGCGCGAGCTATGTCGACCAGGCGGTGCGCGGCAGTGTCCATCCCTTCTTCAACACTTACGATTTCGCAACGAACGCGATCACGAACACCACGAATAACAGTAGTTTCTCCTCTCTCATTCAGGGACTTCTGATCGAACCACATATGATCGCCAGCCGCGAGCGAACCCCCAATTTGCTGCGTTCGCCTTTCTTTGAAGCGAAGGTTGGGGGCGGGTTCATCGCCGACGAAGATCATACCGGATGGGTGGGAGAAGCTGCAGTCAGTGGATTTGCAGCGTCCCCGTTCCCGATCAGCGGCTATGGGACGTTTCAATGGGAGGAGCCAAGAGACACGATAGACCTCGGAAGCGGCCTTGAGATCGATCGCGAGTTGCGCCTGATCGGCGGCAACGGCTATTTGACGGCAACGCCCACTCCGGACGACCGGCTGGTCGCCTTCGTTAACATGGCCGAAGTGGACGACAGTCGAAATATTTTCGACATCCCCATTCCCGATCCGAGCCTGTTCCCGTTCACCAGCGACAGCTTGAATGGCAACGGCGGAGCGATCCTCAACGCCGGCGTCGCCTGGAGCCATACATTTGACCATCAGAACGTCGCCAACGCCGCCTTTTTCTTCAGCGACAGGGAGGCGACCGAAACTTCGCGCTTGGCATTCTCGGACATCCCTTTTCCGGATCTTGAATACCTGCGGACTGAGCAGGAACAAACGACCTACATCGGAGCGCTGAACCATCTATACGGGGACGGCGACCTGACATGGCGTTACGGCTTGGAGGCCGGCGCCGTAACACAAAAGGAAACGACCGAATATTACAATCTCCTCCCGCCCGTAACGCCATTCAGTTCGACGAGTCTATCCGCCACGGCAGGGGTGATGAAGGCCTATGTCGACGGCCTCTATGAGATCACCCCCGATCTCAAGATCGAGGGGGCGCTCTTTGCCCGCTATATCGAGCACGTCAACGACAACAACATTCGGCTCGAACCGAAATTCGGAGTCGCCTGGGCTCCCTTGGAGGGCCATTGGCTGAGGGCGGCCATGCAGCGCGAGGGCTATAACTTCGATGTCGCCACGCTTGCCCCGGTTGGCATCGTTGGTCTTCAACCAAACCAGTTTCTGACCGGCGCCGGGGGTTATACCGATACACTCGCGCTCCGATGGGATGCTGAATGGAACGACTGGCTCTTTACCGCTCTCGACTATCAGCACCAGGAAATCCACGATGGCTCCATCGAATTCCCGCTGTCGACGGACGCGTATGAATTCGACAAGGCCAGAACCAACCGAATAGCGTTGACCACCAATGTGGCACTGGGGCACGGCTTCGGCCTCTCCGCGACCGTGGCCCACACGAGGAGCAAGGATTTTTCGCCGGCCAACCCGTCGGGCGAACTGCCATTGCTGCCGGAGAATACCGGCCAGGTGGCGTTGACCTGGGTTAACACCGCAAATATCCGGACGACGATCGCCGCCAACTATGTGGGCACCCGATCGCAAGGCGCAACAACGCTCGACGACTTCTGGACCCTCGACGCCGCCCTCCAATGGGAACCCTTCGACAAACGGTTCGAGGTCGAACTCGCCGGCTACAACCTGCTCGATGAGGAGTTCGAATTGAGCGACGGCTTTCCCGGCTGGGGGCCTACCATCAGGGGTACGGTCAAGGTGCGGTTCTGATGAGCGCCCCTTACCGAAGCCACATCCGTCTACGCGCATCCGCAGCAGTCGATGGGATTCGCCTTTCCACGCGGCGAACCAAACTCGCCGTCCTGACCGCCATCGTCGCCACCCTCATCTCGCTCGCCTCGCTCACCGGCGCCTGGTCGCTCGCCGATCTTAGAGCCTACGACTATCTCTCAACCATCGGCCGCCCTGCCCTCCCTGCGGATGGGCCGGTGATCGTCGCGATCGACGAGCCCTCCATGGCGGAGATCGGCAGCCAGTGGCCCTGGCCGCGTGCGCTCCACGCCCGCCTGATCGAAGCGCTCCGGAACGCGGGGGCGCGGGCGATCGCGCTCGACGTTGTCTTCGCGGAACCGGCGGCGGACACGGAAAACGATGTGGCACTTGCCGCAGCACTCGGGCCGGACGTCGTACTGGCCGGCGACCAGTCGGTGATCGAGACGCCGCAGGCCGAGCAATTCGTGCGCACGGAACCATTGCCGCTCTTCACCGACCGGGGGGCGAAGGTTGGCATCGCCTCGGTCAATCTCAGTGAGGACGGGACGCTCCGGCAAGTTCCCGCCTATGCGGACGGCTTCGCCGCAACGCTCGCGACCGTTGCCGGCGCGAGACCGGCACCGCCCCCGAAGGGCGCCCTGATCCAGACCTTCGGTCCGGCACGGACCTATCCGACCGTCTCCTATTACCAGGCGCTCGACCCACCCAATTTCCTGCCCGAAGGGATTTTCCGCGATCGTGTCGTCATCGTCGGCTTGAGCCTCCAGAATTCGCCCTCGATTGCCGGCGGGGGAGTTGACGCCTTCGCCACCTCCGACACGGTCCATTCGCGCAGCCTCGTCGCCGGCGCGGAAATCCAGGCGACCATCTACGACAATCTCGTGCATCGGCTGTTCGTCGAGCGCGCGGGTGCAGCGGCCGCCATTTCGGCCGTGCTTCTCGCGGCGCTTGCCTCGGCATTCAGCGTTTTCAGATCGACCAGCTGGAGGACGCTCGGCTACGGGGCGTTCGCGCTGACGCTCATCTTCCTCACGAGCTACGCCCTCCTCCGTTTCGGTCACCTCTTCGTCTCGCCGCTCGGTCCCAGCCTTGCCTTCTTCGGCGTCGCTGTCGGCCAGGCGGGTTTCGACTATGCCGAGGAGCGCCGCCGACGGCGAGAAATCACCCGCGCCTTCTCGCAATATCTCTCGCCGGCGCTTGTCGAGCGGCTGGCTCAGGACCCGTCGCAATTGAAGCTCGGCGGCGAGAGGCGGACACTCACCATCCTCTTCTGCGACATCCGCGGCTTCACGACGATCGCGGAGGACATGAAGGACGACCCGGAAGGTCTGACGACCCTGGTCAACCGGCTCCTGACGCCCCTGTCGGACGCTGTTCTCGCCCAGGGCGGCACGATCGACAAATATATCGGCGATTGCCTGATGGCTTTCTGGAATGCGCCGCTCGAGGATCCCGACCACGCGATCCACGCCGTGGCGGCGGCACGCGACATGCTTGCCGCACTCGCCCGGGTTAACGGTGAACTTGAGGCCGAAGCCAAGGCGGCCGGACGCCTGCCAAGGACGCTTCGCATCGGGATCGGCATCAACACCGGCGAATGCATCGTCGGCAATATGGGTTCGGCCCGTCGCTTCGATTATTCGGCGCTCGGAGACGCGGTCAACCTCGCCTCGCGCCTGGAAGGGGCGTCGAAGGATTATGGCATCCCGCTGCTCCTCGGTGAGCGCACCGCCGCTCTTGCAGCCGCCAAGTTTCCAATTGCCGAACTCGACCGCATCAACGTCAAGGGGCGGAGCGCTGTCTCCCCGGTATTCACGGTCGCCGAGGGCGCTACGGCAACGGCGCTTGCGCGTCATCGTGCCTTCATCGAGGCGAAATATCGCGGTGAAATCACCGTCGACAGCGGCATCTTCGACGAACTCAAGGCGGGGCTGCCCGCGCTTGAACAATACTATGAGCGCGAGCGGGAACGGCTGGTGCAGTGAAGACGGAGCCCGTTTCGGCCAAGCGCGCCGTCACATGGATCACAGTCCTCCCAGCCGCCGGATATTGCCCGCGAGATCGGCGGCGAGCCTCAGCGAGGCAGCCGTTGCCCCCACGACCTGCGGCAGGAGCAGCCATTCGAGCGTCCAGGCGGCGCCGGAGCGTTCCTGCTCGTGCACCAGTGCCTGGTGGATTCCGGAGACCTGCGTCGCGTTGAAGCGCGCGAGCGCCACCAGCACCTCGGCTGCGACCGGGTTCTGCTTGTGCGCCATGGCCGAGGAGCCGCCGCCGCCTGAAAGTACGATCTCGTCGCCCGCCTGCGCCATCAGGGCCACGTCCTGGCCGAACTTCCCGAGGCTGCCGGTGATCAGCGAAAGCAGGTGGACGAAATCTGCGATCGCCGAACGCTGGCTGTGCCATTGCGGCCAGTCGATCAGCGCCAGTTCCTCGGCCAAGGTTTCGCGCACGGCGTCCGCCTTGTCCTTGAGCTTGTCGAGCGTGCCGGCTGCACCCCCGAACTGCACGGCGAACAGGTCGCCCTCCATGGCATCGAGCCTGTCCTGGTGGTCGAGCAGCGGCTCGATCCAGCTGTGCAGGCGGTCGGCGACCTTGATCGGAATGGCCGGCTGCATGCGCGTGTGGCCGGTGAGCGGCCGCTGCCCCCATTGCCGGTCGCAGTCCTCGAATGCCGAAACGACTGTGCCGAGACGGGCGGAGAAAAGCTCGGCGATCGCCTTCAGCCGCAGCATGAGGCTGGTGTCGATGACGTCCTGGCTGGAGGCGCCGAAATGCACATGCTCCGCCGCCTCTTCACCAGCGGCGAGACGCAATTGGCGGATGAGTTCCGGCACGGCGACGCCGTCGATCGCGGTCGCGCGACGTAAGGCGGCGACGTCCGGCGAAAACCCGCGGCAGGCTTCCGTTATGCGATCGGCGGCCGCATGCGGAATGACGCCATGCTGCGCTTCGGCGCGTGCGAGTGCCGCCTCGAAGGAGAGCATGGCACGGATATCGGCGGCGACGGAGAACTCCGCCGCCACCGCCTCGTCGCCGAGCAGTCCGGACAAATAGGGATGGTCAAAGGCCGAATAGGTCATTCCGCATCTCCAGGTTCTGAACGGCGGATAAAAGAAGCGATCGTGGTTCCAGGAGGATCGTTTCCGTCTCTCACTGGAGATGTAGCCGAAAGATAAGTAGGTGCCGCCGCGGCCGCGGCAAGCTCCACGCCCGAGCCCCGCTACTGCGCATGTCCTGCGCGGGCTCTGCTTGTGCGAGCGGCGGCGGCAAGAAAGCCGCGCATCACCGCCACCAGCGCCCCCGGTTGCTCGATCGCGGGAATATGCCCGGCATCGCGAATGACCTCGTATCGTGCACCGGGAATGAGCTTGGCCATCTCCTTCACAAGGTCCGGCGGCGTCGAGCCGTCCTGGTCGCCGACGACGCAGAGCACCGGCATGGCAATCTTCTTCGCGGCTTCCGTAAAGTCAGCGTCGCGGATCGCGGCGCAACTGGCCACATATCCCTGGAGAGGCTGGCGAACCAGCATGTTGCGGTAGCCGACGAAGG
>JAPSJG010000123.1 GCA_031178305.1 Sinorhizobium sp. | reverse complement strand
AACCCGAAGCTCACCTGGCGTATGACATCGTCCTTCCCGAAGTCGCTGGACACCATCTATGGCGGCGGAGAAGTCCTGGCGAAATACGTATCGGAAGCGACCGACGGCAATTTCCAGATCCAGGTTTTCGCGGCCGGCGAAATCGTGCCGGGACTGCAGGCTGCCGACGCGACGGCAGCCGGTACCGTCGAAGCCTGCCATACGGTTTCCTATTACTACTGGGGCAAGGACCCGACCTGGGCGCTCGGCGCCGCCGTGCCCTTCGCGCTCAACGCGCGCGGCATGAACGCCTGGCATTACCATGGCGGCGGTATCGACATGTTCAACGAGTTCCTGGGCGCCCAGGGCCTCGTCGGCTTCCCGAACGGCAATACCGGCGTTCAGATGGGCGGCTGGTTCCGCAAGGAAATCAAGACCGTTGCCGACATGAAGGGCCTCAAGATGCGGGTCGGCGGCTTTGCCGGCAGGGTCATGGAAAAGCTTGGCGTCGTGCCGCAGCAGCTTGCCGGGGGCGATATCTATCCCGCGCTCGAAAAAGGCACGATCGACGCCGCCGAATGGGTCGGCCCCTATGACGACGAGAAGCTCGGCTTTTTCAAGGTGGCGCCGTACTACTACTATCCCGGCTGGTGGGAAGGTGGGCCCACCGTGCATGCGATGTTCAACAAGGCGGCTTTCGACGGCCTGCCGAAGGCCTATCAGTCCCTCCTGCGCACGGCGTGCCAGGCGGCGGACGCAAACATGCTGCAGAAATACGATTACCTGAACCCGGCAGCGATCAAACGCCTGGTTGCGGCAGGTGCGAAGCTGAGCCCGTTCAGCGCCGAAATCCTCTCCGCCTGCTTCGACTCGGCCAACGAGGTCTATGCCGAAATGGAGGGCGCAAATCCCACGTTCAAAAAAATCTGGGATTCGATCAAGGCCTTCCGCGGCGAGTACTACCTCAACGCCCAGATTGCCGAATACAACTACGATACCTTCATGATGATCCAGCAGCGCAACGGCAAGCTCTGACGCTGCGGTTCGATCGCGGAAACAAGAAAACCCCGGAGCCGCGCTCCGGGGTTTTCTTTTGGTCATAAAGGAAGCTTGCGCGTGACGTCTTGGGCGGTTTGCCCCTCACCTAGCCCTCTCCCCGCACGCGGGGAGAGGGGACAGGGCGTGCCACAAGCCACACGCGGAGAGAGACTGGGCGTGCCGCGCGTCCCTTCTCCCCGTCAGAACGGGGAGAAGGTGCAGGCAGGCGGATGAGGGGCGAAAGGTGCGAAACCTCTCCACCCCTAATTGAATGACGGCGGCGCGCTCAGATCGGGAGCCGGTGCCTGCTGCTGCTGAGGCGCAACATTCGGCTGGGCCGGCTGCTGACCGCCGTCGAGCGGGCTTCCGCCCGGCAGTTGCAGGCCGCCCGGCAAGCCAAGCCCGCCACCATTGTCAGGCAGGCCGAGGCCGCCGCCCGTCCCGAAGCCCGGGACCTCGATCTTGATTGTCGAGGGATCGACGCCGGCCCCGGTGCCCTTGTAGTGCATGACCATTTGCGGGAAGAGCAGCGTCAGCAATACCATGAGGATCTGGATGCCGACGAAGGGGACGGCGCCCCAGTAGATCTGGCCCGTCGACACCGGCTGCATCCGCTTGCCGGTCACCTTGTCGAGATAGGGCACTCGCGGCGCGACCGAGCGCAGGTAGAATAGCGCAAACCCGAAAGGCGGGTGCATGAAGCTCGTCTGCATGTTGATCCCGAGCAGCACGCCGAACCAGATCAGGTCGATGCCGAGCTTCTCCGCGGCGGGGGCAAGGAGCGGCACGATGATGAAGGCGAGTTCGAAGAAGTCGAGGAAGAAGGCCAGGAAGAAGACCAGCACGTTGACGGCGATCAGGAATCCGATCTCGCCCCCCGGCAATCCGACCAGGAGATGTTCCACCCAGAGGTGACCGTTGACGCCGTAGAAGGTCAGCGAGAACACGCGTGCGCCGATCAGGATGAACAGCACGAAGGCGGAAAGACGCGTCGTCGATGCGAGTGCGGCGCGGACAACCTCCATGTTGAGCCGGCCCTTGGCGGCCGCGAGGATCAGGGCGCCGACTGCGCCCATCGCTCCGCCTTCGGTCGGAGTCGCGATGCCCAGGAAGATAGTGCCAAGGACGAGGAAGATCAGCGCCAGGGGCGGGATCAGCACGATGATGACCTGCTGCGCCAGGCGCGACAGGACGCCGATCTTGAAGGCCTTGTCGGCAATGGCGACGAGGTAGATGAATACAACGCCGACCGTTGCGCCGAGAATATCCGCGTTCTCGCCCTGCGTCGGCGCGAGGTAGACATGGGCCGCATAGGCGATGGCTGTCGCGACGCCGACGGCTATGACGAGCGAAGCCACGCCCGATCCGAGCGTGCGGGCTTCGAGCGGCAGCGCCGGCATCGAGTCACGCTTCAGGAACGACATGAGCATGATGTATCCCATGTAGAGGCATGTCAGCACGAGTCCCGGGATCAGCGCGCCGGCATACATATCGCCGACAGAGCGGCCGAGCTGGTCGGCGAGAACGATCAGCACCAGCGACGGCGGGATGATCTGTGCGAGCGTGCCGGAGGCGGCGATGACGCCGGAGGCGACGCGCCGGTCATAGCCGTAGCGCAGCATGATCGGCAGCGAGATGAGGCCCATGGCGATGACGGATGCGGCAACCACGCCGGTGGTGGCGGCAAGCAGCGCGCCGACGAAGATCACCGCATAGGCGAGACCGCCGCGAACGGGGCCGAAGAGCTGACCGATCGTGTCGAGAAGATCTTCGGCCATACCCGAGCGCTCAAGCACGATGCCCATGAACGTGAAGAAGGGGATGGCGAGCAAGGTGTCGTTGGACATCACCCCCCAGAACCGTTCCGGCAGTGCATTGAGCAACGGCCAGGACAGGTTGATCGAATCCGAAAACGGCGCGAGTTCCACGCCGATGATGAAGAACAGGAGCCCGTTTGCGGCAAGCGCGAAGGCGACGGGATAGCCCAAGAGCAGGAATATCACCAGCGAGGCGAACATGATCGGCGCCAGGTTGTCCGCGATGAATCCGATCATGGGCGGGCCTCCGGAGCCATGGCCTCGTCGAGCGGCGCATGGGTTGGCACATGGGGCGTCGGATCGTCCATGCGGCCGGTCATGATGGCGATTTTCTTGATGATTTCCGAAATGCCTTGTAGCGCGAGAAGGATGAAGCCGACGAGCAGGATGGCCTTGGCCGGCCAAATGATCAGCCCGCCGGCGCTGGAGGAGACTTCGCCCGAGAGATAGGACATGCGGACGTAGGGCACCAGGTAATAGACCATCAGGAGCACGAAAGGCATCAGGAAGAAGACGTGCCCGAAAAGGTCGATCCAATGCTGCACACGCCGCGAGAACATGCCGTAGACGATGTCGATACGGATGTGCTCGTTCTGCCTCAACGTATAGGCGGCGGCAAGCATGAAGGCGGCACCAAAGAGGTACCATTGCGCCTCGAGCCAGGCATTCGACGACATGTTGAATGCCTTTCGGATGACGGCGTTGCCGGCGCTGACGAGCACGGCGACGAGAATGAGCCAGGAGACCGCCTTGCCGATCCTCTCGGTAACGGCATCTATCAGGCGGCTGAAGCCGAGTAACGGTTGCATAGAACTATCTCCCCGCAATGGCTGGTTTTTCTTGTGCCAAGCACAGCCACAGTGCCGATTTCAAGGATGCTTTCAAGCCCGTGTCTTCACTTTTCCGCATCGCGGCGGGTGCTCATACGATAGTGGCATGGCCTATGGACGCCTGTTAACGCTTCAGGGCGCATGTGAACGCCTACCCCCTCTGTCCTGCCGGGCATCTCCCCCACGAGGGACCCACAAGAGGGGAGAATCGATGTGGCACGCCCGGCGCTTGCCAAGAGGGGCTCGCACTGCCCGGCCTTGCTGTGGGGCGATCCGGTTGCCGCGGGTCAGTCACCCCTTTTGGAGGAGATGGCCGGCAGGCAGAGGGGGTGCGGCGGAGCCGCGATTCGGACGTCCGGCAACAGGCTTGATTCTTCTTGCCCAAACAAGGAAGCAAGCCTTGAAACTGCCCTGACTTTCGGGCTGGATGCTCGGCGATTCTGGAGGAGAAGAACATGGCCGCATCGATCTGCAACCCGATCCTGCCGGGCTTCAATCCCGACCCGTCGATCTGCCGCGTCGGCGACGACTATTACATCGCGACGTCCACCTTCGAATGGTATCCGGGGGTGCAGATCCACCATTCGCGCGACCTGGTGAACTGGCGGCTGGTCCGGCGTCCGCTTGAGCGCGCGAGCCAGCTCGACATGCGCGGAAATCCCGACAGCTGCGGCATCTGGGCGCCGTGCCTTTCCTATTGCGACGGCTTGTTCTGGCTCGTCTATACCGACGTCAAACGCTTCGATGGCAACTTCAAGGACGCCCACAACTATATCGTCACGGCCGAATCCGTCGAGGCGACCTGGTCCGATCCGGTCTATGTCAATTCGTCGGGCTTCGATCCTTCGCTCTTCCATGACGATGACGGCCGCAAGTGGTTCCTGAACATGCAGTGGAACCACCGCACCGAGAGCTTCGGCGGTGCGCCGAAGAGCCCGGCTTTCGACGGCATCCTGTTGCAGGAATGGGACGAGCGGACACGCAAGCTGGTGGGCCCCGTGAAGAACATCTTCGCCGGCAGTTCCCTCGGGCTCGTCGAGGGGCCGCACCTCTTCAAGCGCGACGGCTGGTATTATCTCACGGTTGCCGAGGGCGGGACAGGTTACGATCACGCGGTCACGATGGCGCGGTCCCGGACTATCGACGGGCCCTACGAAATGCATCCGAACGTCCACCTCATCACCTCCAAGGACCACCCGGAGGCGCCGCTGCAGCGGGCCGGTCACGGACAATACGTCGAGACCCCGGACGGGCAGGCCTACCACTCGCATCTTTGCGGACGGCCGCTGCCGCCACAACGTCGCTCACCGCTCGGGCGCGAAACGGCGCTGCAGAAATGCGTCTGGCGCGACGATGGCTGGCTCTATCTCGAAAATGGCGGGGTCGTGCCGGAGGTAACGGTGCCGGCGCCGGTGATGACCGAGGCGATCCCGCAGCCGACGATGATCGAGACCGATTTCGACGAGGCGGAGCTTCCGTCGGAGTTCCAGTGGCTGCGCACGCCGTTGCCGGAGCGGATCTTCTCGCTCACGCGGCGGGAAGGTCACCTGCGCCTCTTCGGCCGCGAGAGCATCGGCAGCTGGTTCGAGCAGGCGCTGGTGGCAAGGCGCCAGGAGCATCATTCCTTCCGAGCGGAAACCGTCGTCGACTTCGCGCCGCACACTTATCAGCAGGTCGCGGGACTGACGCATTATTACAACCGCCACAAGTTCCATGCGCTCGGCGTCACCTGGCACGAGACGCTCGGCCGAAGCGTAACCATCTTCTCTTGTCCCGGCGATTTCCCACATGGACGCCTGGCCTATCCGTCCGGGAGCGGCGTTTCGGTGCCCGACGGGCCGGTCCATCTGGCGATGGAGATCCGGGAGAACGATCTGCAGTTCTTTTGGCGGGTGTCGGCCGAGGAGGCGTGGGCGGCGATCGGCCCGGTGCTCGATGCGGGCGTGATCTCGGATGAGGGCGGACGCGGCGAGCACGGCTCCTTCACCGGCGCCTTTGCCGGTCTGTTCACCTTCGATACCTCCGGCAGCGCGATGCCCGCGGATTTCGATCGCTTCCGTTACGAACCACTTGGCGGGTGAGTAGCTTGTGGAGAGCGAATGATGGCGGCAGCCTCACCCCCTCTGGCCTGCCAGCCATCTCCCCACAAGGGGGACCGCACCTCCAGGCGCACTCAGGCTCTCTGCATGGCCGGGCCTTCCGGTCGCAGTCGGGGCTTGCCGCGGTCGTCTCCCCCCTTTTGGGGGAGATGGCCGGCAGGCCAGAGGGGGTAGAGCTTTCCGCATGCGCTAGCTTTAGCTTGCCGACGACAGGCAGCCCTTCAGCGATGCCCCGATACCTTCCATGAGCTGGAAATAGAGGTCCGGCCCAGCATCGAGCGAGCCCCCTTCCGGGTCCAGCGTACCGGACTTCGCCGCCGTGCCCTCGATCACGACATTGACCAGCTTCGGCTCGAACTGCGGTTCGGCAAACACGCAGGTGGCGCCGAGATCCTCGATCTTGCCGTGGATCTGCGACAGCCGTTCCGCGCCGGGCAGCACCTCGGGGCTGACGGTAATCGAGCCGGCGACCCGCACGTGGTAGCGGTGCTCGAAATATTGATAGGCATCGTGGAAGACGACGAAGGGCTTGTCCTTGATCGGGGCGACCGTCTCGGCCAAGCCTTTGTCCAGCACGTCGATCCGCTCGTTGAATTTATCGAGATTGGCCTTATAGGCGGCGGCATTGGCCGGATCGACCTCGGCGAGCGTCTTCTCGATTTCGGCAGCCATCGCCTTGGCGTTCATCGGGTCGAGCCACATATGCATGTCGAACTCGCCTTCGCCATGGTGATGCTCGTTCCCGTGCTCGGCAGCTTCCTTTTCTACGGCGTGGTCATCATGTCCTTCATGGCTGGCTTCTTCCCCGCGGTGACCTTCTTCCTCGTGGCCTTCGTGTCCGTCGTCATGCGCTTCGAAGGCGCCGCCTTCGCGGAGCTTCAGCTTCTCGACGCCGGGCGCCTCGCTGAGCTCCACCGCCTTCGCGCCGCTGCCGAGTGCGTCGAGCGGCTTGTCGAGGAAGGCCTCGAGCCCGGGGCCGACCCAGAACACGACCTTTGCGGCCTGCAGCGCGGCGGCGTTCGAGGGTTTCATGCTGTAGGTATGCGGCGAGGCGCCGCCCTCGACGATCAGCGACGGCTCGCCGACGCCCTGCATGATGGAGGCGACGAGCGAGTGAATCGGCTTGATGGAAACGACTACGTTCGGGGCGTCGGCCAGAGCCGGCGACGAGAGGAGGAGGGTGGATGCGAAGAGCAGGGCAGGCGTCGATTTCATCGGTGACTCCAGGCTTCAGGTGTTTCGGCACCCGCGCGAACTTTACTCGGACTTTCATTCCGGGACTGTTATATATTGCGCAGGACCCAGGTGTAATGTTATTACATCAATTGCGTTATGCTATAACGTGTGCGATAGGCAGAGGCAACCGTCGAAATCGGATTTTTTATGCTGAACTTCCGCCCCCAGGAGAAGACGACACTCGTCAGGCTGAGCAATGCCGGCGTGCGCCGGAATGGCCGTTGGCTCGTGCGCGGCGTCGACTTCTCGATCAGCCGCGGTGAGATCGTCACCCTCATCGGCCCCAACGGTTCGGGGAAATCGACTACGGCGAAGACCGCGATCGGCGTCCTGAAGCCGGACGAGGGCAGTGTCGAACGCATGACGGGCCTGAAGGTCGGCTATGTTCCGCAGAGGCTGTCGGTCGATTGGACGCTGCCGCTCACGGTCGAGCGGCTGATGACGCTTACGGTGGCGCTGAAAGGGCGCGAGATCGAAGAGGCACTGGCCGCGACCGGAATGCTGCATATGGCGAAGGCCGAGGTACAGCACCTTTCGGGCGGCGAGTTCCAGCGGGCGCTGCTGGCACGCGCAATCGCCCGCAAGCCGGATCTGCTCGTACTCGACGAGCCGGTGCAGGGGGTCGATTTCTCCGGCGAGATCGCCCTTTACGAGCTGATCAAGCAGATCCGGAACCGCACCGGCTGCGGCATCCTGTTGATCTCGCATGATCTTCATATCGTCATGGCGGAGACCGATACGGTCGTGTGCCTGAACGGCCATGTCTGCTGCCGTGGCACGCCGCAGGCGGTCAGCCAGAGCCCGGAATATCTGAAGCTGTTCGGTCGCCGCGCCGCCGGCGCGCTTGCCGTCTACAGCCATCAGCACGACCACACGCATCTGCCGGACGGGCGGGTGCTGCATGCCGATGGCAGCATCACCGAAAGCTGTTTTCCGGGAGACGGCCATCATCACCACGACGACGCCGAGAACGTCCACGATCACGACCCGGACTGCGGCTGCGGCCATCACACGAGGCTGCACGGCTTCGAGCCACCGGAGAAGCGCGATGCTTGACGATTTCTTCATTCGGGCGCTCGTTGCCGGCGTCGGCATTGCCATGGTCGCCGGACCACTCGGCTGCTTCGTCATCTGGCGGCGCATGGCCTATTTCGGCGACACGATGGCGCATTCGGCACTGCTCGGCGTCGCGCTGTCGCTGCTTTTCGATCTCAACCTGATGCTCAGCGTCTTCATCGTTGCGTCGGTCGTTTCGTTGCTTCTGCTTTTCCTGCAGAAGCGCGGCGCGCTGTCGACGGACGCATTGCTCGGCATTCTGTCGCATTCGGCGTTGTCGATCGGTCTCGTCATCGTCGCCTTCATGACCTGGGTCCGGATCGACCTTATCGGTTTCCTCTTCGGCGATATCCTCGCCGTTTCCAGGGGCGACATCGACATCATCTGGGGCGGCGGCATTCTGGTAATCTTCGCGCTCGTCTATCTGTGGCGGCCGCTGCTTGCTGCGACCGTCAATCCGGAGCTCGCCGAGGCGGAGGGCCTGCAGCCGGAAAGAGCGCGGCTCTTCTTCATGCTGCTGATGGCGCTGGTGATCGCGATCGCCATGAAGATCGTCGGCATATTGCTGATTACCTCGCTCCTGATCATTCCGGCGGCGACCGCCCGCCGCTTCGCCGCCTCGCCGGAGATCATGGCCGTGCTCGCCTCGCTGATCGGCGCGCTTGCGGTCGCAGGCGGTCTTTTCGGATCGCTCCACTGGGATACGCCATCGGGACCTTCTATCGTCGTCGCGGCGCTTTCGCTTTTCGTGCTGAGTCTCCTGCCGCTCGGCCGAGGTCTTCGGGCGCCACAATCTTTGCGCGGAGGACAGAATTGATGGGCACGCCCCAACTGACGAAAAATCAGTCACTGGTTCTGGGGGCGCTCTCCCACTGCGATGGCCCGATGAGCGCCTATACGATTCTCGACAAGCTCAGGGATCAGGGTTTTCGCGCGCCGCTGCAGGTCTATCGGGCGCTCGACAAGCTCCTCGAATACGGCCTCGTCCACCGGCTCGAAAGCATCAACGCCTTCGTCGCCTGCACCTGCCCGCATGAGCACGAGCACGACCACGGCGT
>JAPSJG010000122.1 GCA_031178305.1 Sinorhizobium sp. | reverse complement strand
TTTGAAGCCTAAAGTCAGAGCCTAAACTAAAGAGCGCGGCTAAAGTCGGACCTAAAATGACACTGTCCGCTGAAACCATGACGAAGGGCGCCTTCGCTGCGCATATCGGCGTGAGCGCCGGGCGCATTTCGCAGTACATCGCCGAAGGCAAGATCTACGGCGATGCGCTCGAAGGCGATGGCAGGTCTGCGAAGATCAGGCCGGCAATCGCCCGGCAGCAGCTCCAGAAGACGCTGGAGCCGTCACAGCGGTTCGGGGCGAATGGCGTGGCCGTCCTCAAGTCGGCAGCGCAACCTGCATTGCAGCTCGCTCCGTCCGATGGCGCATCGGCGCCGCCGCCGCGGCTGACGTTCACCGACGACGTTGCGGACCAGCTCGCGGCCGAACGCCTGCGGCAGCAGCAGATCACGACGGCGCGCCTCGAGCGCGAAGAGGCGCTTGAAGTCGGCCGGTACATGCGGACCGATGACGCTCGGCGCCAGAAAGTGCGCGCTGTCTCCGAGGCCTTCAAGGTCATGGAGCAGGGGATTCCGGAGATGGCAAAGGCCTTCGCGGCTCAGTTCGGCGTGCCGATGCATGACGCGACGCATGCGCTGTTGAAGGCATTCCGGGAGGTGCGGGCGAAGAAGGCGGCCGCCTTCCGCTCCTCCGCAGATGAGTTGCCGGAGCACATCGAGGACGAGCAGCCGTGACGATGCTCTACAATCCCGAGCGCCTGGTCTACGACGTCCTCGCGGAGATCTGCGAACCGCCGCCGGCGGTCGATTATCTGAAGTGGGCCAAGGAAAACATCGTGTTTTCCGAGCGCATCACGGATCACCCGGGGCCGTACAACGAAGACCTTGTGCCGTTCTTCTCGGAGATCCTGCGGGCGCTGTCGCCGGAAGATCCGTGCAACATCGTGAGCCTCGCGAAGTCGGCGCAGATCGGCGGTACCATCTGCGCCAACATCTTCACGCTTGGCTCGCTCGACATGGCACCCGGCGATTTCCTCTATGTCCATCCGACGGAGGAGAACGCCGCCCGTTGGTCGAAGACGAAGCTGATGCCGCTGGTGCGCGAGATGCCCGCGATCGCCAAGCTGTTCTCGCAGAACAGCCGCGATGCGAGCAACTCGGTGCTCTACAAGGAACGCATCGACGGGCGCGGTGCCATCCAGGCGGCCGGCGCCAACTCGCCGGCGGGCCTGTCGATGATCTCGCCGCGAAAGCAGGTTCAGGACGATCTTGCCAAGTGGCAGATGAACGAGGCCGGCGACCCGGAGGTGCAGGCGGACAGCCGCAGCAAGGCGTTCTTCAACGGCAAGATCTTCAAGATCTCGACGCCGATGGTTTCGCCCGGCTGCAAGATCACGTCGAACTATCAGGAAGGGACGCAGGAGACCTATCACGTCCCGTGCCCGCACTGCCATGAGCTGCAGGAGCTGCGCTGGGAGAACATGCGGGATCACATCGACCCCGAGCGTCCCGAGCAGGCGCATTTCGTCTGCATCCATTGCGGCTGCGAGATCCACGAGCACCATCGCGAATGGATGGTGAAGCCGGAAAACGGCGCGAAGTGGGTGGCCAAGCATCCGGAGCGCGGCCGCCGCCATCGGTCCTTCCGCATCTGGATGGCCTATTCGCCATTCGAGCGCTGGGAGAATCTGGCGCGCGAGTGGCTGACGGTCCAGGCCGGTGGCCCGGAGAACCGGGAAAAGGGGTCCGGCGCGGAGCAGACGTTCTGGAACGACTGGCTCGGGCTCGCCTTCGAGGCGGACAACAAGGCGATCGACTGGGAGGTGCTCCGCGATCGCGCCGAGGATCAGGGGTTCCAGCGCGGTGTCATCCCGGCCGAAGCGCTGGCATTGGTGCTCGGCATGGACGTGCAGGGCGATCGCGTCGAGTGGCTGTTGGTGGGCTACGGCCGGAATCGGTACCGGGCCGTGATCGACCACGGTGTCATGGACCATCGTGCCGGCAGCCACCTGGCCGATGCCAAGGAGCATTCCGGTCACATCTCGGAGCCGGAAGTTCGCGCCGCCCTCGATCGGCTGCTGCAGCGCGAGTGGCTCGACGATGCCGGCCGCAAGCGCACCGCCGATCGCGTCGCGATCGACGGCAACGCCTATACCGACGATGTCTGGAACTGGGTTCGCAAGCATCCGAAGTCGCGCGTCATCATGGTGCGCGGCGGCAATACGGAAGCGGCGCCACCGATCGTGCAAACGAAAGAGTACGACCGAAAAGGCAAGCCGAAGAAGCAGAAGTGGTCCTCCCGCTTCTTCACCTTCAACGCCTCCGCCTTCAAGATCCGGCTCTATCGGGACTACAAGAAGGACGATCCGGAACAGGCGGGCTACATCCGTTTCGCCCGCGGCTTCGGAGACGATTTCTACCAGCAGGCGACATCGGAAGCCCGCGTACCGGAGAAGACCCGGAGCGGTCACACCCGCTACGTCTGGAAGCTCTCCGAGGGCAAGCGCAACGAAATCATCGACATGCTCAACCAGAGCCTGGCCGGGGCCTATCGTTGGGGCGTGCCTTACTGGACCGACGAGGAATGGGACGCGATCGCCGATCGGCTCGGCCGGCTCGAAGCGCCGCAGCAGGGCGATCTCGAAGATTGTCTGAACCAGATCGCCGTCAAGACACAACCTGCCGCAGGCGAGAGCGCCGCGGCAGAACAGCAATCGCCGCTCGTAGCTGCCGCCCTCGCGCGTGCCGCCCGGGCAGCGCAGCGGAACCGCTAGGAAGATTCATATGGCACTGACCGAACAGGAACGCGCCGTGCTTCTGGCACGGCTCGACGAAGCACGTGAGGCCTTGCACCAGATGGAGATCGGCCGCGCCGAGGTCTCGCTCAGCTATAACGGCGAGAGCGTCACCTATGCCGCGACCAACATCGGCGCTTTGCGCCAGTATGTCCGCGATCTCGAGGCGAAACTCGGCCTTCGCCGCTTCGCCCGGGCGCGCAGCCGTGGAGTGATCTTCGGATGAGCGGCGACGTCACGATCCTCGGCCCCGACGCGAAACCACTTTCGCCGGCAGTGCGTGCGGCTGCGCGCGTGCAAGTCGCGAAAAATCGGCTGATGGCTTCATCGGCCTACCAGGGTGCATCCTACGATCACCCGTCCTTCGCCAAATGGCGGCCGGGCACATGGTCCGGCCAGTCGGCGCTCACCTGGTCGCGCTCCGAGCTCGTCGACCGACTGAACGACGTGGCGCGCAATGACGGCTGGGGTGCTGCCGGCACCTCGCGCCTCGTCGACAACATCATCGGCTCCGGCTGGACGCTCGCAGCGCGGCCGAACCACGTCTCGCTCAACATGACATTTGATCAGGCGGAGGAGATCGCCGACAAGATCGAGGCTTTGTGGCGCGATTACACGCAGGACGTCGACAAATGGTGCGACGCAGAGCGGACGAAGACGATGGCCGGCGTCCTCGGCCTTGCCGCCCGTCAGCGGTTCGGTCCCGAGGGCGAGGCCTTCGGCGTCATCGTCTGGCAGGATCATGCGCCGCTGTTCCAGACGGCGATTCATGTCGTCGACCCGGCCCGGTGCTCTAATCCGAATGGCCGCATGGACGAAGAGTTCCTACGCGACGGCGTCGCCATTGACGGTTACGGCGCACCGGTCGGCTACCACTTCCGCAAGTCGCATCCCGGCGAATTCTTCGCCGGGAACACCGGCATGTGGCACTGGGAGTATGTCGAGCGGGAGACCGAATGGGGGCGCCCGATCGTCGTTCACGCCTATGAGCAGAAGCGTGCCGGGATGACGCGCGGCGTTTCCGACTGGGCTCCTGTCATGCGGTCGATCAAGCAGTCGACCGACTACGAGGACTATGAGAGCCAGGCGGCAATGCTGAACGCTGTCATGGCCGCCTTCATCGAAACGCCCTTCGATCCGGAAGAGATGCTCGAGGCGATGGGCGCGGATTACGGCAACGACGGCATTGCCAAGCTCTTCGGCGAAATGTCGGCGGCGCAGAAAGCCTACTACGGCGCCGCACCGATCGATCTGCCCGGCGTCCGCATCAACACGCTGCAGCCCGGCGAAAAGGCGACACTGACCAAGCCGGAGCATCCGAACGCGAACTTCGAGGCCTTCGTCAATGCCGCGCTGCGCAAGGTCGCGAGTGCGATCGGCGTCACCTACGAGCAGCTCACCATGGACTGGAGCCAGGTGAACTATTCGTCGGCACGCGCCGCACTCCTCGAGATCTGGCGCGGCTTCACCGCCAAGAAGGGCGGCTTTGCCTCGCAGTTCATGGCGCCGATCTATCGGGCCTGGCTCGAGGAGGTGTTCGACAACGGCCTGATCGAGCTGCCGGCGGGCGCCGTTCCTTTCGAGCAGAACCCGGCAGCCTGGTGCCATGCGGACTGGATCGGCCCCGGCCGCGGCTGGATTGACCCGCTGCGCGAGGCGCAGGCCGCCAGCGAGCGGCTCGCCGGCAATCTGACCACGCTCCAGCAGGAAGCGGCCGAGCAGGGGCGGGACTGGAAGATGGATGCGCAGCAGCGCGCCCGGGAACGGGCGTTCTATGAGCGGCTCGGCCTCGATCCCGACCCGGGCAAACCGGAAGCCAGATCGCAGGCGAGCGCCGCTCCGCCAGCCGAACCCGGCGACGAGACCGAGGAAGAGGTCAACGGCCGGACCTCGGCACGTCGGCATCCTGCCGGCATCCCGAGCATCTCCAGAAGGAAAACGGCATGAGGAACTATCCCGAAATCGCCAGTCGGATGTTCGGCACGCCGCTGATGCTGCATCCATCGAAGGGCGACATCATCGCGCGGGCATTCGGCCCTCGCGTTCTAGGCCAACCGGACGCCACCGCACATGTTATCGGCGGCGAACAGATGGGGCTGGTCGGTGATCCATTGGCAGAGTGGGTCGAAGATCGCGATCTGCGCGAGCAAAACGGCATCGCGTTCATCGATATCGAAGGCTCCCTAGTCAACAAGGGAAAATGGATCGGTAAGTCATCCGGCCTCACGAGCTACGAAGGCATCATTTCTCAGGCGAATATGATCGAGAAAGATCCTTCGGTCCGTGGTGTGATCTACGAAGTCGATTGTTTCGGAGGCGAAGTGACCGGCGCGTTTGACTGCGCCGAGCGGCTCTATGAGTTGTCGCAGGTGAAGCCCACCATCGCCGTTTTGACGGATCATGCTTGCTCGGCCGGCTATCTGCTCGCCTCTGCAGCCCGGCAGCTGGTCATACCGCAGACCGGTATTTGCGGCTCGATCGGCGTCATCTCGATGCATGTCGACATGAGCGCCTGGCTCGCGAAGGAAGGCCTGAAGGTCACGATCCTCAAGGCCGGAGCGCATAAAGCCAACTTCAATCCATATGAAGCCATCCCCGATGATGTGCTTCAGCAGGAACTGGCGGAGCTCGAGGAGCTGCGCGTCGAATTCGCAGCGACGGTTGCGCGGTACCGCGCCGGTCGGCTGACCCAGCAATCCGCTCTCGCCACTGAGGCGCGGGTCTACCGTGGACAAAAGGCGGTTGATGCCGGCCTCGCCGACGCGGTTGCACGCCCTTCGCAGGTTCTCGAAGCCTTCGAAGCTGAACTTGGCCGGACAGCCGGCTAACCCCAACATCAACTGGAGACGACGAATGTCGAACTTGACGCGTAGCAGCGCGCTCACGCGGAGCGTGCTCGCCGCCATTAGCGGCAGGAAGGGCTCCCGGCTGGAAGACGAGCGGCCGGAAGAGATTGAAGACGAAGAGAAGGTCGACGGCACCGAGGACGATACCTCGGCCGAAGACGACGTCTCGGACACGGAAGGTGATACGTCCGACGACGACACCAGCTCCGAGGGCGAGAAAGAGGAAACCGACGACGACAAAACCTCGGCCAGCGCAATTCGCCGCGCGGAGCAGGGTCGCATCCGCTCGATCCTCACCCACCCGAAGGCCGAGGGCAATCCGGGCCTCGCCGCCGAGCTTGCCTTCGGCTCGAGGTTCTATTCGGCCAAGGAAGCTGGAGCGCTTCTCTCCTCCGCTTCCGCCGGCGGCTCGCGCCTTGCCGGTCGCATGGCCGGGAAGAGCCCGACGCTCGGCGCCGGCGCGCCTGGCGGCGCCAAGGCCACCGAAAAACAGGCGGTGATCTCCACCGTCCGCTCCACCATCCTGGCCCGTCACGGCCGTAACCGGAAGGATTCCTGATCATGGGAGAAGCAACCTTCGCCCCGAACGACCTGCTCGTTTCCGACGTTCCGGTCATCACCCGCAACATCACCATCGCGAGCGGGCAGAACCTCAAGCGTGGTGCCGTTCTCGGCGTCATTACCGCCTCGGACAAATATGTCCTCTCGGCTGCCGCGGCGGCCGACGGCTCCGAGGTCCCCTCGCTCGTCCTCGCCTTCGACGTGGACGCATCCGCAGCTGATGTCGTCGCCGCAGCCTACGCGAGCGGCGCCTTCGATTCGACGAAACTCATTCTTGGCGCCGGACACACGGCCGCAACCGTCGAGGCCGCTTTCCGCGAGGCAAGCGCTCCCCTCTACGTGCGCGTCCTGAAGTAAGGCCGAGACCGAAAGGGCACCAACATGGAAGAATTGCTCCTCTCCACCGCAGAACTCGTCGCAGTTCTGCCGCCTCGCGATCGCCCGGAAGCATTCCTGCGCGATCGCTATTTCTCGACCACGGTCCTTTCCGACATGGAACAGATCGTCTTCGACAAGATCCTCCCGGATCGCGAGCTTGCGCCTTTCGTCCATCCGGACGTGCCGGGCAAGGACTCGGCCAACCGCGGCTTCAAGGCGACCAGCTTCACGCCGGCCTACGTGAAGCCCCAAAATACGCTTCGTCCGGGCGGCAACATGATCCGCATGCCGGGCGAGCCGATCGGCGGACGCAACTCGCCGGCGCAGCGTTACGCCTACAATCTGGCGACGATCATCGACGACCAGGACCAGCGGATCACGCGGCGCGAGGAATTCATGTGCTCGCAGGTTATCCGTACCGGTCAGGTGATCGTCGAGGGCGAGGATTATCCGACGCAGACGGTCAACTTCAGTCGCAATGCCGCGCTGACGATCGCGCTTGCCGGCGCTGCCCGCTGGGGCGAGGCCGGCGTCGATCCGATGGACGACGTTGACGAGTGGGTGCAGCTCCTCTCCGACACCAGCGGCTTCACCGCCCGCGAGGTTCTGCTCGGCCCGGGTGCTGCGGGTCTCCTGAAGAAGTCGCCCCGCTTCATCGAGGCGCTCGACAACAGGCGTCAGGACGGCGGCATCATGCAGCTGGGGCCGGTCAGTACCGGCGCGGAGAACAAGTATTACGCGGTTCTCGGCACCATCGGCGAGCTGACCTTCATCCAGTATTCGCAGCCCTACACGGTCGGCGGGGTGCGCAACAACTTCTGGCCGTCTATGGGCGTTGGGATCTTCGATCCCTTCGGCTTCATGGGCCATTTCGCCTACGGCGCCATCCTCGACAACGACGCTCTCCTGTCGATGGAGCGCTTCCCCGACATGTGGCGGGAGAGGAACCCGTCGCGAACCATCGTCCAGACGCAGGCAGCACCGCTTCCGATCGCTCCGGAGCCGGACGCCAGCCTGTTCGCGCTGGTCCGCTAATCCTCAACCCGTGTTCGTCCGCACATCCGCCGGTTTCCAGCCGGCGGATCTCGGGCTTTGAAAGGACGCTCCAATGAGCAAGAAAACCGAACAGTTCAATGTGACCGTCAAGGTCGGCAAGAAAACCTACAGGCCGGGTGAGCCGGTTCCGGTCGGTACCGGCGGCCTTACAGCCGAGGAAGCGGAAAACTTCCGCAAGAACTTCGGCGCCTTTACGGCCGGCCACGAGGCTACGGCCGCGGTGCCAGCGCCGTCCGTCGATCTCGACAGGCTTCGGGAGGCGATCGAAAAACTCTCGGCCGAGAACGACAAGCTTGCGGCCGACAATGACCGGCTGACGGCGGAGCATGACAGCGCAATCGGCGATCGCGATGCACTGCTGAAGCAGAACGAGCAGCTCGAGACCGACAATGCAACGCTCGCCGGAGAAGTCACCAAGCTTCAGGCCGAGATCGAAAAGCTCAAGGCTCCGAAATGACGCCACGTCCCGCCATGTTCGAACGGATGGGGCCGAAATTCGCCAAGGCCTTCGGCAACGCCGACGCCGTGTTCACGGTCGCCGGCGTCGCCGGGCCTGCCGTGCGGGTCATTCTGCGAGTGTGGCGGGAAACCGATCTGGCGGAGGAGCAGGAGCAGGCGGTCGAGGGGACCACCCATCTGCTCGCCGTTGCCGCCTCCGCGGTGCCAGGTCTCGCCAGCCAGCGCGACAGCGTGGCGATCGGCGGCGTCACCTACCAGGTCATCAACATCGACGACGATGCGCGGGCCATGCTCCGCATCTCGCTTGCCGGAGACATCTGACCATGAAGACACAGGAACAGGAATCGGGTTCGGCCGCCGTGGTCGATCCGATAGCGGACCTCTGCGCGGCGCTGTTCTCGACTGAAGAGGGCGCCAAGAAGAGAACCGCGCGCCAGACTGTCGGCGCGATGACGCAGCGGCCATGGCCGCAATTGCCATCCCGGTTGCGCTCGGCGGTTCGCGCCGACATCGGCCGCCAGTTGGACAGCGGCAAGGGACGTGCCCAGATCCTCGAGGCCGGCTATTCCGCCTCAGTGCTGAACCAGGCGCTTCGCGACCTCGGCCGCTCGGCCGCGTGACATGGCGCATCTCCGTAGCCAGATCTTCGCCGTGGTGGTCGCGCGCCTCTCCTCCATCGAGGAGTTCTCCGCGGCTGACCGGGTGAAGCGCGGCCGTAAGGGCGCCATCCCGCAGGAGAAGCTACCGGCACTGACGGTCACCTGGGCCGACCGATCGGAAGCCTTGACGGTCCGGCCCGCATCAGGGCCTGCCGGCGAGGATGGTTACGACCGGTCCCTGCCGCTCTCGATCGTCGTGCACCTGCGCGACGATGAGCCGGAAGAGGAATTCGACCGCCTTTGCGTGCTGATCGAGGCTGCGATGGCCTCGGACATCACTTTCGGCGGCCTTGCCATCGAAGCTCTGCTGCAGACCGAGCAGTATTTCGTCAACCCGCAAACCGGCATCTCCCTGCTTGCCGGTTCGCTCAATTACCAGATCGCCTACAAGACGCTCGCCGCCAATCCGGAACAGGCTGCGCTGTAGCGCCACCACTCCCACCAGCAAAAGAGGACTTTGCCATGGCTCTCGGCCGTCAG
>JAPSJG010000121.1 GCA_031178305.1 Sinorhizobium sp. | reverse complement strand
AATGGCCGTAAAGCGCGGCGACCCTCCTGAATTCATCGCGCGTTTCCGCCAGGGATTCCGGGATCATATCTTCGCAGCGCTCCATCCCAAGGGCTATGCCGGCTGGCCGATCTGGGCTGCGTCGGGACGCAAACCGCTATGAGCGCGCATGAACGAAAGAGCTCGCTTTTCAGTTTGCGTTCGTTCCGCGCCAAATTCGTGCTCGTCGTCGGCGGCGCCGTGCTTTTCGACCTGCTCGTCACCGGCGGCCTTGCGCTGTGGAACGTGCAAAGGCTTTCACGCGACGCCGCCTTGGAAGTCGGTCGGGGCCTGGAGATGGCCAACCAGGACTATATCCGCTCCTATGCGGAATCGACGGCCGCCCGCGTGAACCTGCTCTTGAGCCAGGTCCACTCCGACGTGAGCACCCTGGCAGGCGTTCTCCAGGAGCAGATCGACCGACCGCTCAGAAAGTCGCAGATCGGCGAGGCGATGGCCCGCGGCGCGCCCGGCACGGTGACGGTCGAATACGACGCGAAAGGCGGATGGGCGCAGAACCGGCCCGGTGCGCTGTCGGTCGTCAGCGTCTGGGGATATCTTCTCAATGCCAATCACGTTCCGCTTCCGGACGTCCAGGCGGAGATCGAGAACAGCGCCGTTCTCGACCTCGTCGCGCCCAGCCTGCTCGCAAACGGCCAGTCGAAGCTGCAGATGTACTATATCGGCCCGAAGGAACGGCCGATCTTCAGGACAGCCCCCTACACCGATCAGGCGCAGACATTCGACAAACTCTACCCCGGACACAACAAGGAGAATTTCTGGACTTTCTTCTTCCCCGGTCTTTACGAATCCTGGGAGCAATGGGCGCGCGATCCGAAATCCCGCCCGGTGAACGAGGACATAACCCAGACGGCGCCCTACACGGACGCGATCACCGGAAAACTGATCGTCAGCTTCTTCGAGCCGCTCTGGTCGCGTGACCGCCAACGCGTTGCCGGGGTCGCCGGTACGGATATCACGCTCGACCAACTGGCCGAGATCGTCGAGAACGTCCGGGTCGCCGAAAATGGCTTCGGCTTCCTGGCCATGTCGGACGGCAATGTCGTCGCCATCAATCCGATCGGGGAAAAGATCATAGGCCTTCGCGTATCGAGCGAGACGGGAACGCAAGGCGTTACCGGCCTCGACCGCTCGCTGCGCAGGAGCACGCAGGCCGAGATCGCGAACTTGCCACTCGATCGCGACGGGCTCCTGCAGCATGTGCTGCTCGACGAGAACGGCGAAAAGGTCCCCTACCTCCTCGTCCTGAAACAGTTGCAGCCGACGAACCTCTGGGTTTCGGGGCCGGTTCGCCGGGAGACCATGCAACTCGGTATCGTCGTGCCCGAACGGGAGATCTATGCCTCGCTCTTTGCAGCCCAGGCCGGTATTTCCGAGGCGACGAACAGGATCCTGATCTATCAGATGCTGGCGCTGCTCGTGTCCCTGCTTTTCGTCACTTCGGCCGTCTTTGCTGTGTCCAAGCGGATCACGAGCGGCATCAGCGCGCTTGCGAATGCCGCCAAGCGCATTGAGGCGAAGGATTATTCCGTCCGGGTCGCGATCCCGACGCGCGACGAGGTCGGCGCAGCCGGTGCCGCCTTCAACCGCATGGCCGAGCAGATCAGCTATCACACCGAAAATCTCGAACAGCTCGTTGAGGATCGCACGAAGGAGATCGAGGAGGCGAACCTGCAGATTTCCGCGCTGAACGAGCAGCTGCGCAGCGAAAATCTGCGTCTCGGCGCTGAACTGGCGGTCGCACGCCGGATTCAGATGATGGTGCTGCCGAGGGCCGGCGAACTAGCTGAAATCCCGGATCTGGAAATTGCGGCCTATATGCGGCCGGCGGATGAAGTCGGGGGGGACTACTACGACGTGCTGAAGGACGGTCCGCGGCTGAAGATCGGGATCGGGGACGTGACCGGGCATGGTCTCGAAAGCGGCGTGCTGATGCTGATGGTTCAATCCGTCGCCCGGGCATTGCAGGAAGCGGGCGAAATGGAGCCCTCGCAATTCCTCAATCGGGTAAATCGTGCCATTTACAAGAACATTATCCGAACCAGCACCAACAAGCACCTTTCCCTTGCCTTCCTCGACTACGATGGACGGCGCCTCACTCTCTCGGGTCAGCACGAGGAAGTGATTGTGGTGCGCGATGCCGCGAAAGTCGAGCGCATCGACACGCTCGACCTCGGGCTGCCGATCGGATTGGAGCCGGATATCTCACCCTTTGTGGCCACCCGCGAGATCGCTTTCGGCCGCGGCGACATCATCGTCCTCCACACCGACGGCGTAACCGAAGCGGAGAACCGGCACGGCGAGCTCTTCGGCATCGACAGGCTCTGCGAAAGTGCGCGCCAGCGATATGGCCGAACCGCCGAGGAGGTCAAGACTGGCATTCTCGAAGACCTGATGGCGCATATCGGCACCCATAAGATCCATGACGACATAACACTGGTAGTGATGAGGCATAGGTAGGGAATGACAGCCTTATACGGATTGGCAGACCTCGCGATTGGAACCGGCGACAACGTGACCATGCTTCGCCTGTTCGACGGCCCGCTCGACCTGAGCTGGAGACATTGCGCGATGACCTCGGATTTCGTCGCTGAATCCGTGGCGCTGCGCTATCGCGGCTCACGCAGCCTCTACAAGGAGGTGCGACATAATGTCGGCTATCTGACCAATGAGCTCATAGAGAACGCCGTGAAGTTCCGGACATCCGGCGAGATCCTGGTCGAAGCATCGGTCACCGACACCGCCTTCCGAACGAAGGTTTCCAACTATGTAGACAAGCAAACCGCCGAGCGCTTTCAGCGGCTGCTTTCGGAGATCACGGCCGGGGATCCGGGCGACCTCCTGATCGAACGTATCGAAGCCAATGCGGCCGGCGGCAAAAGCGGCTCCGGGCTTGGACTTCTGACCCTCATGAGCGATTATGGCGCTCATTTCGCATGGGTATTCGGATCCAACGGTGAGGACAACGACATCCCGCTCGAGACCTATGCATCCATTGCAGTCCCCGAACCCTCAAACTGATGGGCAGCGCCTATGGAAATTAGAGAAGACGAGTATCGGGTCTGGTCGGAAGGCAAGGACGTCTATTTCGACGGGACCATGCGCCTTCCGAGCACCGAAGCCTACGCCCCGATATTCTCCCTCGCAATGGGTATCCTCGAGGCGGAGCCGGAGCGCATGACCGTTGATCTCACGGGGCTGCAGTTCCTGAACTCCTCCGGGATCAACCTGCTCGCGAAGCTTACGATCGAGGCGCGCAAGAGGCCGAACGTCCTTTTCACGGTGCGCGGAAGCTCGGAATATCACTGGCAGACGAAGTCGCTGCCGAATTTGAAGAAGCTGCATCCGGGGGTCGATCTCAGGCTGAGCTAATACCAACGGCGGTAGATCCCGACCGATCTGACCGGCGATCCGCTGGACGTCGTTGCACTGCTTGGCCGATGCGAGAGCATCGCCCTGCACAGCTCGCATAGGCAGTGGAGCGCCCTGGCCCATTAGATCGGTCATTCGTATAAGCGTTTTGCAGACAGGTGGAATCACCTGACGTCGCAGAAATGCGACAAGAATAAAGCGTTAGAGCAGCGGCTCGAACGCATATAAGCGCGTTCCGCTCCAAGGCCCTGCCGGCTGCTCAATCGCCCGCTCACCTGCCGGCCGCCTGGAGCCAGTCACCGATCGTCGTTCCGCGATGCCGCTTCGAGGGGGAGACAGGCGGCGCGATCGGCTTTTTTGAGGACGCCGCCTTGCGGACCTCGCGGGGACTTGCTCCGAATTCGTGGTTGAAGGCGCGCGTAAAATTGGCGGCGACGTCGAAGCCGGCGGCCTCCGCAATTTCCGCGATCGGTCGGGTGTCCATTGGATCGCTGAGGGCGGCATGGGCCTGCTGAAGCCGCCGCTTGCGGATGTAGTTCAAGACGCCGCCACTCGGCTCGAAAAACTGATACAGCCGTGTGCGCGAAATCCCGATCGCCCGGCAGATGGCGTCGGGCGTCAGCTCGGGCGAAGTGAGGTTGAGATGGATGTAGCGATGCACCCGCTCCATCACGCCCTTGCTCGTGGGAGGGCCGTCCGGCTCCGGTTTCACCGAGGCGGCAACGCATGCGACGACCATGTCGCGCACTGTATGGACGATCCCCGGCAGTTCTTCGGCCGTGAGGCTCGCCAGATTGGCTTCGATGCCAGTGATGTAGTTCAACAGCAGCTCCGCCAGACTGCCCGAAACGATCGAGTTGTTGGCCGCCTCGAGACTGCCGGCGTCATCGGCCAGCAGTTCAAAAGGCAAAAAAAGAAGCACGCCCGCGGAATCCGTCGCCCGTCCCCGATAGGGATAGCCGAGCGAATGAAGGAAGAGTTCTCCGGGACCGGTCTCGGTGACATGACGATCTACCTCCGTCCAGCACCGCCCGCTCTTCAATAGCCCAAGATTCCAATGGTCGATCGGGCTTGAGCGCAGCATGACGCGGGAGCGCAGATAGCTGTGAGCCGGTGTGCGCTGCTGGACGATGAGGAGCTCGTCGAGAAGCCATCCGGTCTGCTCGGCGAGGAAGCCTTGATCCGGCGAGACCCCATCCGGCAACCGAACGTCAAGAAGCGGCGCCATATGCGCCTGCCAGGCCTGGAACTGCTGTCCCGGCGGCAGATCGTGAGTCGAGAAGCGTAGCGGCACAAGAGCGGGTGGGCCACCCGGACGGCGCTCCTTCCTGACGGGGGACTCGCGCGGCCAGCGCCGTCGTTCCATGTCCGCCGGCCAATGCGGAGGATCTGTCGGGTCGTCTCCTGATCCGTTGTCACTGGACATCGACCGCCTCCCAACTCCCATTGCCGTCCGGCGAGTGCAAGCGGACTCTCGTCGCTCTCCTCGTCCAGAGGTGGAAGCACGCCGGCTAATTACACCTCATCACCACTTATACCGCTTTTTGCGTAGAAATGGATGGGGAGATAACTTTCTGGATGTACTGATAATGACAACTGCGACTTGTGTTTGTATCTAAGTAGCCATCGCATGAGCCAGAGTTAATTCGGCAATCGAATTAGAAACACCGATCGAATCGCCGTCGTCCCGGCGACCGAATGGTGTCACCCATATCAAACGAAAACCGCATATTGAGTATTAATGGAGGTAGTCGTGAGCTATCTGCGCAGGTTCCGCGCGCGTTATTCGCAAACTGCTGCCGATTGCAGTAGAATTTCTGTGCGCAACGATCATGAAACGAAAAGAGTTCTCGTGACCGGTGGAGCGGGCTTTCTTGGATCCCATCTCTGCCGGCTTCTTCTCGACGCCGGACATGAGGTCGTCTGTCTCGACGACTTCTCGACCGGGTCCAGGCGCAACATCGAGCCGTTGATGCGTTTCGACGCATTCGGCGTCGCCATCCATGACATCGTCGAGCCGTTCGAGCTCGAGATCGATGAAATTTATCATCTCGCCAATCCAGCATCTCCACCGCACTGCCAGGCCGATCCGATCCGCGCCATGCAAACCCATGTGCTCGGAGCCATGAACGTGCTCGAGCTAGCCGCACGCCACGGCGCGCGTGTTCTCCACGTGACCTCGTCGAACGTGCATGGCGATCCGCAGCTCTATCCGAAATCGGAAGGGGGCGACGCCGTCTTTCTCGGCCGGCGCTCCGGCTACGAGGAAGGCCCGCGAGCAGCGGAAGCGCTGTTCTCCGATTTCCACGAGCTCTACGAATTGGACGTCAGGCTCGTCCGCATCTTCAATGCCTATGGCCCCGGGATGCACGCGGATGATAGCCGTATCGTCTCGAATTTCGTGCTTCAGGCCTTGAAAGGGAAGGACATCACGATCTATGGCGACCCCTCCGAGACCCGCACCTTCTGCTTCGCCGACGACCTGATCGACGGAATTGTCCGCGTGATGGCTTCGCCCGCTTCGCTGCCCGTTCCGATCGACCTCGGCAGCCCGATGGAGTTTGCGATCGGCGAAGTGGCCGAGCAGGTGATCGAACTCGTCGGCTCACGATCGAACCTCGTCCTTCGCCCGCAAAACGCCGGCGTTCCGTGCCGGCGCCAGCCCGACATCGCGCTTGCGATGCAGGAATTCGGCTGGTGTCCGCGGACGGATCTCTCCGGTGGCCTCCTGCAAACGATCGGCTATTTCGACCGGCTTCTCGCGGCATCGCGGAGCCCGTCCGCAGAGGCCGCCTGATCGTCATGCCTCCTCGCGCGCGACCATCGGGGGAAAGCGAGCCCGCGGAATGGAGGCAAGCTTCGGCGCCGTTTCACGTGTCCCTTGTTGGCCGGCGCCGAATGGAGTTGCGCATCTTGATGCCAGAAACGAAAAAAGGCTCCGCCAGACGGGCCCGGCTCGGTGCGCAACTCCCCCTTTCGGCTCTGAAGGGCCGTTCCGTCAGCGCCGCCAGAACCACGGTTGCAGCACGACGAGGAAAGTCACGAGTTCCAGCCGGCCGACAATCATCGAGAGCGCAATGAGCCACTTCGCGGCGTCGGGTATGTTTGAGAAATTCGTTGCCGGGCCGACGGTCTCCCCGAGGCCAGGGCCCGCATTCCCCATGCCTTGCGCAACCGAGGAAATGGCCGAGAGAAAGTCGAGACCGGTTGCCATGACCAGGAGCGAAAGCGCCAGAGTGGTCATCATATAGAGGAAGAAGAAGTTTCGAACGTTACCAATCGCCACGTCGTCGACAGACCGCCCTTGGAAGCGGACCGGCGCAAGGGCATTCGGGTAGAGCATTTGCCGCAGCACCCGTCCGCTTCCCAGGAATAGTATCTGCCACCGGAAAATCTTGACGCCACCCGCTGTGGAGCCCGCGCATCCACCGATGAAGTAGAGCAGGAAAAAGAGCCCCATCGCGAAACTTCCCCAGGCAGAAAAATCGTCTGTGACGAATCCCGTGCTCGTGATGATGGAGGTGACATTGAAGGCAGATAGCCGCAGGGCCGTGGGCGGCGACATGCCCTGGGAAATATTCCAGGCGGTGGATGCCAGCGTCGCCGCGGCCACGATTAGCAGAAAGGATTTGATCTGTCCCTCGATCGTACTGCGCTTGCCGCGGTTGACGAGGAATACCGCATAAAAGGCGAGCGGCAGCGCGCCCATGATCATGAATATGATGGCCACTAGCTCGATCCACAATGAACCGTAGTAGCCGATCGAAGCATCCTTCGTCGAAAGCCCTCCCGTTGCGATAGTCGTCATCGCATGGTTGATGGCATCGAAGGTGGACATGCCTGCGACGTCAAAGGCGACAGCGCAAGCGACGGTGAGCGATACATAAACGATTAGGATGTTCCGCGCGATCTGCCGCACCTTGGGAAAAGGTTTCTCGGAAATGTCGGAAGACTCGGAACGGAAGAGCTGCATACCACCGACCCGCAATGCCGGGAGCACGCTGAGCGCCATCACGATGATGCCGATTCCCCCGAGCCATTGCAGCAGCGAGCGCCAGAGGAGCAGCCCATGGGGCATGTCGTCAAGCCCGACCAGGATCGTTGAGCCGGTCGTGGTCAGTGCCGATACCGATTCGAAGACCGCGTCGGTCCAGCTGATCCCGAATTCGGAATTATAGAGCGGCAAGGCCCCGATCACACTCGCTGAGAGCCAGGCGCTGACCGTGACCAGGAGGCCGGTGCGGCGGTCCTTGATGTCCGCATCGCGCTGGTTGAACGCGGCGACCAGAAGGGATCCCAGACCGGCGCTCACCGCCGCGCCGCTTGCGAAAACAATCGCATCCCGATTGTTTCCGACAGCGAAATCGAAGATCGCCGGCACGAGCATCGCCACCGCCAGTGCCAATATGAACACACCGTTGAGGAAGAGGACAAAGCGAAGTCGGTCGGCGGTCATCTCGATTCCTGCCCGTTGGGTTCGGCCAGGACGCGAGTACTACAGGTGCCGCGGTCACGCCAGCCCGGCAACCTGCAGTTAGAGCATTTTGCAGACAGGGCCGCGCGTCACGTGCCATCATCGGTCTGATCGGCTTCGGCTCCTGACTAAACTCGCGCAACCCCGATCGTATAGCTCGCCTGCAGCACACCCGCCTCGAGCTTCTCGAAATCGAAGATGAACCGCCCCGCCTCGCTCGCGGCGAACACGGTGTCGCCGCCGTTCATCGTTTCGCGGGGCGGACGCCCGGCATAGTCGGGATGCCCCTTGTAGACGAGGTCGCTCAGCGCATCGTCGAAAAGAAGTTGGCTCGCAAGCAATTCCCGGCCGTCCACGAGGATTCGCAGGTGAACATGGACGGTGCGGCCCGGATACCAGCCGGGGTAAACGGTCAGAAAGCTGACGACGCCATTGTCGTCGCTAATCTGCCGACCCCTGAGAAAACTGACGCTCCTCGCTTCCGCGTCATCGCGGTTGCACATCGCCGCCGCCTCGCCGGAATAGACGCCGCGCGCGTCGGTGTGCCAAATCTCGACGTCGGCGCCCTCAATGGGCACGCAGCTTTCCGCCTCGACGAGGCGAAGGCTGACACGGGTCGGCAGGCCCACGACGCCTTCGGTCACGTCGTTGCGGACCGGAACTCCGCTGGTATGGCAGGGACCGAGCGTTTGCTCAGACGTCACGATGCATTGCGGTTCGGCGCGAAAGATCGGCTCCGGCAGGTCGCTCGGAACTCCCGCCGTACCGCCCGAGCGGAAGTCGGACGCCGTCCAGTCGAAGCTCCGCCGCGAGATCGGCTCGCCGCCGCGGCCGAGAGCGATGAAGGCGGTCCCGGCGCCGGCAAAAAGCGCACCGCCCCCTAGGATGATGGTTCTGCGTTTCATCTGCATCGGATCGTTCCGTTTCGATCGGCATTGTCGAGACGAACAATAGACTAGACCGATTTTGCGCTGAAGTTACGGTTTTGTGATTGCAAGGGGTAAGCCGACGTTGCCGCAGCGTAACCCCCTCGGTCCTGCCGGGCAGAGAAGGTTTTGATTACGAGATTACGGCGATCCGCCCCACTCGGCGGCAGGCGCCTCAGCGGCGGCCACCGGCTCCCGACTGCGCCGGCTCGGCGGCAGGACCTTCTTCACCCTCGAAAAGCTCGGGCATCAGATCGGCAAGCCGCACGACCTTGCCGCTCAGCGAACTTTCGAGCGCCGCTATGCCGCAGAGAACCGAGAGTGCGCCGGCTCGGGCTCCCGCACGCTGACCGAGCGGATCCGTCATGCCAGGCTTGAAGATCGTGTTCCGCAGGCGATCGTCGCCGCCATAAT
>JAPSJG010000556.1 GCA_031178305.1 Sinorhizobium sp. | reverse complement strand
CTCGGAGTGCGTCCCAATCGATCTCCGAAGCGCGCTGGACGAGGACGGCTTGCCGAGCGCCGGCTCTCAGCGCCACCTCGACGAGGCGCTTGGAATTGGACGAATTCGGCGCGCCGACGATCAGGAACAGGTCGCAGCCGGGTGCGGCCTGCTTGACGGCCTCCTGCCGGTTCGTCGTCGCATAGCAGATCGAGTCGGCAGCGGGCGCCGTCAGGTTCGGGAAACGCTCATGCAGCCTCTTGATCACGCCGGCGGTATCGTCGACCGAAAGCGTCGTCTGCGTGACGAAGCCGAGATTGTCGGGATCCGGCGGCGCGTAGGCATCGGCATCCTCCACCGTTTCGATGAGCGAGACGGCGCCTTCCGGCAATTGCCCCATGGTGCCGATGACTTCCGGGTGCCCCGCATGACCGATCAGCACCACGTGCCGGCCCTGCCGGTGGTGGCGCATCGCTTGCTTGTGCACCTTGGAAACGAGCGGACAGGTTGCGTCAAGATAGAAGAGATTGCGCGCGTCCGCGTCGGCCGGCACCGATTTCGGCACGCCATGGGCGGAAAAGACCACGGGCTGCTTGCGGTGCTCCGGCGGGATCTCGTCGAGTTCCTCGACGAAGATCGCCCCCTTGGCTTCGAGCCCCTCCACGACATAGCGATTGTGCACGATCTCGTGGCGGACATAAACCGGGGCGCCGAACTCCTTGAGCGCCAGCACGACGATCTGGATCGCCCGGTCAACGCCGGCGCAGAAGCCGCGCGGCCCGCAGAGGCGAATGGTGAGCGGGGATTTTGCTGCCGTGGATAAGGCCATAGGTCAGGAAACCAGTGGAACGATGAGGAGCGCGAGTATCGCCGGGCTTCCCCGCACGAAAAGGATGCGGGGCTTGACCGGCCATGCGCCATATATAGCGGCAACGACCACGCACACAAGAAAGAAGACCTTCAGGCGCCCGACCCCTCGGTTCGTTTCCGCCGGTAGAGGAAGGCTCCGGTAACGCCTGCAAGGGCGGCGGCGAGCCCGTACCAGGTGAGTGCATATTGCAGATGGTTGTTCGGCAGGTCGAATTGCGTGACGCCGCCGATCGGCAGTCCGCCCGGGTTTTGCGAAGCATCCGCGTCGACGAAGAAGGGAACGAGCCGATCGGCGGCGATGCCCGCCGATCGTGCCATCGCATCGAGATCCTTCCAGTAGAAGATGTTCTTGCCGACATCATTGTCGGGCACGAGCGAGGACGGTTTCTCGTGAAGGCGCGGGCGCGCGAGACCGTTGATCGTTACGGTTCCGGAAACCTGACCCTCGGGCCGCGTCGAGGGGTCCTTCTTCTCGAAAGGCACGAATCCGCGATTGACGAAGACGGCGCGGCCGTCCACCAGCATCAGCGGCGTGAAGACGAAATAGCCGGTTCGGCCCTCGTGGGTGGCGAAGAAGTGGCGCTCCTTGCCATGGTCGTAGACACCGGTGAGATGCACCGTACGGTAATCGATATCGCCGCCGGCTGCGGCCATGGCCTCGATCTCCTCAAGCGGGACCGGCGGGGCCGACCGCCTATCAGCAATCGCCGCGATCAACGCGTCTTTCCAATGCAGCCGCTGCATTTGCCATGTGCCGAGCGAGATCAGGACGGCAAAGGCGAGCACCACCAGAGCGATGCCCGTCGCCATGCCGAGCCTGCCGTGATGCGCCGGCTTCCGTTTCTCAACCACGATCGATTTCACCCGAGCGCGCATTGTTTCGGTACTGCAGATTGATCAGCACGCCCTTCAGCACCCGCGTCAGTCCAAGACTGAAAACCGTGGCCATTGGTATCCACAGGAGAAAGTGCAGCCAGAGCGGCGGATTGACGTTCACCTCCGTCCAAAGCGCAGCTCCGACGACAATGAAGCCGACGATCAGGATCACGAAGACGACCGGACCATCGCCGGAGTCGGCGAAGCGGTAGTCGAGTTCGCAATTGGTGCAGGCGGGCCGCACCTTCAAGAATCCGTCGAAGAGATGGCCTTGGCCGCAGCGCGGGCAAAGCCCCTTGATGCCTGTCATGATCGGATCGACCGGCGGGTACAGAGCCTTGTCGTCAGTCATGGATTGATCTCAATCGCGGTGTTGTTGGGAACCA
>JAPSJG010000120.1 GCA_031178305.1 Sinorhizobium sp. | reverse complement strand
TCGTCGGCGACCTCTTCGGCTCGGGCAAGATGTTCCTGCCGCAGGTGGTCAAATCGGCGCGGGTGATGAAGCAGGCGGTCGCCGTGCTTCTGCCCTATATGGAAGCGGAAAAGCTTGCCATTGGCGGTGACACACGCGAAAGCGCCGGCAAGATCCTGATGGCAACCGTAAAGGGCGACGTGCACGATATCGGCAAGAACATCGTCGGCGTCGTGCTTGCCTGCAACAATTACGAGATCATCGACCTCGGCGTCATGGTGCACTCCGCAAAGATCCTCGAAGTGGCCAAGGAGCAGGGGGTCGACGCTATCGGGCTTTCTGGCCTCATCACGCCGTCTCTCGACGAGATGGTGCATGTCGCCTCCGAGCTCGAGCGGGAGGGCTTCGACATTCCGCTGTTGATCGGCGGAGCGACGACGAGCCGCGTGCACACGGCTGTGAAGATCAATCCGCGTTACACGCTCGGCCAGACCGTCTATGTCACCGACGCGAGCCGCGCCGTCGGCGTCGTGTCGAGCCTGCTCTCGCCGGAGGCAAGGGACGCCTACAAAGAGACGATCCGCGCCGAATATCTGAAGGTCGCCGAGGCGCACGCCCGCAACGAAGCGGAGAAGCGCCGCCTGCCGCTATCGCAGGCGCGCGCGAACGCCCATAGGCTCGATTGGAATGCCTATCGGCCGAAGACCCCGTCCTTCCTGGGCACCCGCGTATTCGAGAGCTGGGACCTGGCCGACCTCGCGCGCTATATCGACTGGACCCCGTTCTTCCAGACCTGGGAGTTGAAGGGCGTCTACCCCCGCATCCTTGACGACGAGAAGCAGGGCGCTGCTGCCCGCCAGCTCTTCGAAGACGCCCAGACGATGGTCGCGAAGATCGTCGAAGAGAAGTGGTTCGCACCGCAGGCGGTGGTCGGCTTCTGGCCGGCAGGAAGCGTCGGCGACGATATACGCCTTTTCGCGGACGAGACGCGCCGAACGGAGCTTGCCACTTTCTTCACGCTCCGCCAGCAGCTTGCGAAACGGGACGGCCGGCCGAACGTCGCGCTCTCCGATTTCGTCGCTCCCGCCGATAGCGGCAAGGATGATTACATCGGCGGCTTCGTGGTGACCGCCGGAATCGAGGAAGTGGCTATCGCCGAGCGCTTCGAACGCGCCAATGACGATTATTCCTCGATCATGGTCAAGGCGCTCGCCGATCGCTTCGCCGAGGCTTTTGCGGAGTGCATGCATGAGTATGTGCGCAAGGAGCTCTGGGCATATGCGCCGGAGGAATCCTTCACGCCTCAGGAACTGATTTCGGAGCCTTATCGGGGCATCCGCCCGGCCCCCGGCTATCCCGCCCAGCCGGATCATACGGAAAAGGAAACGCTGTTCCGGCTGCTGAATGCCGAGACGGCGATCGGCGTCGGGCTGACCGAGAGCTACGCCATGTGGCCCGGTTCCTCGGTTTCGGGCCTCTATATCGGTCATCCGGACGCCTATTATTTCGGAGTGGCCAAGATCGAGCGCGATCAGGTCGAGGATTATGCCGAACGCAAGCGCATGGCGGTGCGCGAGGTGGAGCGGTGGCTTTCGCCGATTCTCAATTACGTGCCGATCCCGGAGACGCAAGCGGCGGAATAGGCCCGATGCGTTCTACAGGTTTGCGGCCAATATCATCTCAGCCGCTTTCTCCGCGATCATGATCGTCGGCGAATTGGTGTTGCCGGAGGTGATCGTCGGCATGATCGAGGCGTCGGCGACACGCAGGCCCCCAAGCCCGCGCAGGCGCAACTCGGGATCGACGACGCTTTCCGGATCGGCGCCCATGCGGCACGTGCCGACGGGGTGAAAGATCGTCGTGCCGATATCGCCCGCCGCGCGCTTTAACTCCTCATCTGTCTCAAAGGCCGGTCCCGGCTTGAACTCGAGCGGATGGTAGCGTGCGAAGGAGGGCTGCGAAACGATGCTGCGGGTAAGCCGGATTGCCTTCACCGCGACGTCGCGGTCCGCCTCGGTCGCGAGATAGCGTGGCCGAATATCCGGTGCAGCGGCAAAATCCGGGCCCTTCAGATGCACTGATCCGCGGCTTTCAGGCCTCAGATTGCAGACGCTTGCGGTAATTGCCGGGAACGGGTGCACGGGCTCGCCGAATTTTTCGAGCGAAACCGGTTGCACATGGAATTCCAGGTCCGGCGTTTCCTTTTCCGGACCGGAGCGGGTGAAGATGCCGAGCTGGCTCGGCGCCATCGCCATCGGGCCCGACCGGCGGACGAGGTATTCGAGGCCGATTGCCGCCTTGCCAAGAATCGAGCTCGCCTTTTCGTTCAGCGTCGGCACACCCGTCACCTTGTAGGCCAGGCGGAGTTGCAGGTGGTCCTGCAGGTTTTCGCCAACGCTGGGCAGTTCGTGGCGGACTTCGACGCCATTCTGACGAAGGATTTCCGGATCGCCAATGCCCGAAAGCTCCAGTATATGCGGCGAGCCGATGGCGCCGGCCGAAAGCACGGTCTCGCGACGGGCCTGCGCGCGCTTGGTGACACCGTCGTGCTGGAACTCGACGCCGGAGACGCGGCCCGCTTCTAGAATCAGTCTTCGCACATGCGCCTTGGTCAGGATCGTCAGGTTACGGCGCTGCCTGGCGGGCTTCAGGAAGGCCTTGGCCGTGTTCCAGCGGACACCGGACCGCTGGTTGACATCAAAATAGCCGGATCCCTCGTTGCTGCCGCGGTTGAAGTCGTCCGTTTCTGGAATGCCGGCCTCGGCTGCCGCCTTCTGGAAGGCGTCGAGCACCGCCCAGCGGACGCGCGCTTTCTCGACCCGCCATTCGCCCCCGGCGCCATGCATGTCGTCGGCGCCGCGATAGTGGTCCTCGGATTTCTTGAAGAGCGGCAGCACCTCCTCCCAGCTCCAGCCGGTGCAGCCGAGCTGGCGCCAATGATCATAGTCGCGTGCCTGGCCGCGCATGTAGATCATGCCGTTGATCGAAGAGCAGCCGCCGAGCACCTTGCCGCGCGGATAGCCGAGCGAACGACCGTTCAGCCCTTCCTCCGGCGCGGTGGTGAAGCACCAGTCCGTGCGCGGATTGTTGATGCAGTAAAGGTAGCCGACGGGAATGTGGATCCAGTAATAGCTGTCGCTGCCGCCAGCCTCGAGCAGCAGCACGCGGTGAGCCGGATTTTCCGAGAGACGGTTGGCGAGGACGCAGCCGGCGCTTCCCGCTCCGACGACGATGAAGTCGAACGTGTCCATGGTTTTCTCTTGTTTTGGATCCGGCGCCCTCGGCCGAACCCATAGGCCTTGGATCACGATGATTTTAGGTCGGATCGAACTGAAATCATAAACGTGATCGCTTCTAAGAAGTTAGCGCGGGATGCGGGCGGAAAACCGCGCACACGTTTCCTTATCCCGCGCTAGTGCGAGTGGCGATGCTCGAAGCCAAGCTTCCGGCCGAGTCGCGAATTGAAGAACTCGCCCACGATGCCACGGCGGAACACGAGCACGCAGATCATGAAGACGATGCCGGTGATGATCGTGACCGGGAACTCGGATGTCGCGAGATAGTTCTGCAGCGTCACCACGAGACCGGCGCCGAAGAGCGGCCCGATCAAAGTGCCGATGCCGCCGAGCAGCGTCATCAGGATGACTTCGCCCGACATCTGCCAACTCACGTCCGTAAGGGTCGCGAATTGGAAGACCAGCGCCTTCAGCCCGCCCGCAAGGCCGGTAAGTGCCGCCGACATGACGAAGGCTGCGAGCTTGTAGCTCCTGACCGAATAGCCGAGCGAGATCGCGCGGGTTTCGTTCTCGCGGATCGATTTAAGGATCATGCCAAAGGGCGAATTGATGATCCGCCATATGACGCCGATGCCGAAGACGAACACGGCGAGCACGAAATAATACATGTTCGTCGACTGGGAGAGATCGATAAAGCCGAGAAGGTGGCCGCGCGGTACCGACTGGATCCCGTCCTCGCCATGGGTGAATTCGGCCTGCAGACAGAAGAAATAGAACATCTGCGCCAGCGCTAGCGTGATCATCGCAAAATAGATGCCTTGGCGGCGGATGGCGAAGAAGCCGATTACCGCACCGAGAAGCGCAGCGCCGAGGACGCCGACAAGGATGCCGAGCTCGGGTGGCACTCCCCATTCCTTGACTGCATGCGCGGTGAAATAGGCTGCGCCGCCGAAGAAGGCGGCATGGCCGAAGGAAAGGAGCCCCGTATAGCCGATGAGCAGGTTGAAGGCGCAGGCAAACAGCGCGAAGCACAGGAGCTTCATCAGGAAGATGGGATAGAAGAAAAGCGGTGCGAAGAGGAAGAACGCAAGACCCAGCCCAAGAAACACCGTCTGGGCGATGACGGGCGAGCGTTCTTTCTGCTTCTCGAGTTCGAGTGTTAGCGTCATATCAAGCATCCCGGCCGAAGAGGCCCGCCGGCCGTATCAGGAGAACGATGGCCATGATCACGAAGATCACGATGTTAGAGGCCTCAGGGTAGAAGACCTTGGTCAGGCCTTCGGCGATGCCGAGCAGGTAACCGGTGACGATCGCGCCCATGATCGAGCCCATGCCGCCGACGACGACCACGGCGAAGACGACGATAATGATGTTCGATCCCATCAGCGGCGAGACCTGGTAGATCGGTGCGGCGAGAACGCCGGCGAGCGCCGCAAGCGCCGCACCGAGGCCATAGGTGAGCGTCAGCAGGAACGGCACATTAATGCCGAAGGATTGGACCAGCACCGGGTTTTCCGTGGCGGCGCGCAGGTACGAGCCGAGCTTGGTCTTTTCGATGATAAGCCAGGTGCCCAGGCAGACGATCAGTGAAAAGACGATCACCCAGCCGCGGTAGACGGGCAGGAACATGAATCCCAGATTCGTACCGCCGGCCAATAGCGCCGGCGTCGCATAGGGCTGGCCGGAGGCGCCGTAGAAATAGCGGAACGTTCCCTCGACCGTCAGCGCCAGGCCAAAGGTGAAGAGCAGGCCGTAGAGCGGGTCGAGCGTATAGAGCCGCCGCAGCATGGTACGCTCGATGGCCGCGCCGACTAGGCCGACGGCCAGCGGCGCCAGAATGAGGGCCGGCCAGTAGCCGACGCCGAGATGTGCAAGCAGCAGCCAGGCCATGAAGGCGCCGAGCATGTATTGCGCGCCATGGGCAAAGTTGATGACCCGCAACAGGCCGAAGATGATGGCGAGGCCGAGGCTCAGGAGCGCATAGAAGGAACCGTTGATGAGCCCGATCAGGAGCTGCCCGAGAAAGGCCTGGAGCGGGATGCCGAAAATCATCGTCATTGCCTATACTCCGAGCACGTCATGCAACATGTCCATGCGCTTGCCGAGCTCCGAGACAGGGAATTCGCCCGCCATGCGGCCATGGTCCATGAGATAGAAACGGTCGGCGACCTTGCTCGCGAAACGGAAATTCTGCTCTATTAGAAGCACTGTCATGCCGCGTTCCTTCAGTTTTTTCAGAACGTCGCCAATGCGCTGGATGATCACCGGCGCGAGCCCCTCGGTCGGCTCGTCGAGCAGCATCATTCGAACGCCGGTGCGAAGAATCCGGGCGATAGCCAGCATCTGCTGCTCGCCGCCCGAAAGCTTGGTCCCCTGGCTGTTGCGGCGCTCGTGCAGATTGGGGAAGAGTTCGAATATCTCGTCGACCGTCATCCCGCCTGTCGCGACCGACGGCGGCAGAAGCAGGTTTTCATAAACCGACAAAGTCGAGAAGATGCCGCGCTCCTCGGGAACGAAGCCGAGGCCGCGATGGGCGACCCTATGAAGCGGTACCCGGATCAGGTCCTCGCCGGCAAAACTGATCTCGCCTTTGCGTTCGCGCACGATGCCCATGATCGCCCTAAGCGTCGTCGTCTTGCCGACGCCGTTTCGGCCGAGCAGCGTCACCATCTCGCCTTCACCGACCACCATGTCGACGCCATGCAGGACATGGCTCTCGCCATACCAGGCGTTAAGGCCCGAGACTTCGAGAAGCGGTTTCATCTCAGGTCTCCTCCGTGCCCATATAGGCCGTTCGCACGCGCGGGTCCTCCGCGACCGTCGCATAGTCGCCCTCGGCAAGGATCTCGCCGCGCTGCAGGACGGTGACGTGATGGCAGAGGGTCTCGACGACGGAGAGATTGTGCTCGACCATCAGCACCGCCCGCTCGCGCGCCACCCCGCGGATGATCTCGGCCACCATGCCGACATCCTCGTGGCCCATTCCGGCCATTGGTTCATCAAGCAGCAGCACCTTCGGGTCGAGTGCCAGCGTCGTGGCGATCTCGAGCACGCGCTTGCGGCCGTAGGAGAGATCGGCGGCGAGGGCGTTGCGTTCCTTTTCAAGGCCGACGGAGCGGATCAGCTGATCGGCCTTGGCGTTCAGGGCATCGAGCGCCGAAAGCGGTTTCCAGAATTGGGTCGCGAGCCGGTTCGGCCGCTGTAGCGCCACGCGGACATTGTCGAGCACGGTCAGGTGCGGAAACACCGCCGAGATCTGGAAGGACCGGCCGAGCCCCATGCGGGCGACCTTGTCCGGCGCCGTGTTGGTGATGTCCTCGCCGAGCAGCGTGATGGTGCCATGGGTCGGCTGCAGGAACTTGGTCAAGAGATTAAAGACGGTGGTCTTGCCGGCCCCGTTCGGGCCGATCAGCGCATGGACGCGTGCATGGTGCACGTCGAGGTCGACATTGTTGACGGCGGTAAAGCCGCCGAAGTCACGGCGGAGACCGCGGGCGGACAAGACCACCCGCGGGGCTCCGTTCTCTAGAGGCATGGCGACGCTCATCGCTCGGCGCCGGTCAGGACTTCACGAGTTCGCAGCCGCTCTTGGCCGGATCGATGAAGGCCTCCTTGCCCGGAATGGTCGCGAGAACCTTGAAGTAATCCCAAGGCTCCTTGACTTCGTCGGGCTTCTTCACCTCGAGCAGGTACATGTCGTGGATCATTCGGCCGTTCGGCGCCACAGTGCCGTTTTGAGCGAAGACGTCATTGACGGGCATCTCGTGCAACGCCTTGGACACCGCGTCGGCATCGTCGCTGCCGGCCTTTTCAATCGCCTTCAGATATTGCAAAACGGCGGAATAGGTGCCGGCATGGACCATGTTCGGCATCTTGCCGGTGCGCTCCATGAAGCGCTTGCCGAACTTAACGCTTTCCTCGTCCCGGTTCCAGTAGAAGCCTTCGGTGAGCGTCAGGCCCTGCGCGGCTTCAAGGCCGAGACCGTGCACCTCGGCAAGCGTGAACAGAAGGGCCGCGAGGCGTTGCCCGCCCTGGACGATGCCGAACTCGGCCGCTTGCTTGATGGCGTTGGAGGTGTCAAGGCCGGCATTGGCAAGGCCGATCACCTTAGCGCCCGACGACTGAGCCTGCAGGAGGAACGATGAGAAGTCGGTGGTCGCGAGCGGATGGCGAACCGCGCCGACGACGGTGCCGCCATTTTCCTTGACGAAGTTGGCGGTGTTCTCCTCGAGCGAGTAGCCGAAGGCGTAATCGGCAGTCAGGAAGAACCAGCTGTCACCGCCCTGCTTGACGAGTGCACCGCCGGTGCCCACGGCGAGCGAATAGGTGTCATAGGCCCAGTGGAAACCATAGGGGCTGCACTGCTTTCCGGTGAGCTCCGTCGTTGCGGCGCCGGTGACGATGTCGATCTTCTTCTTCTCTTTCGAGATTGCCTGAACGGCAAGCGCCACGGAAGAGGTGGTAAGCTCCATGATGCTGTCGACCTGCTCGGTGTCGTACCATTGCCGGGCGATGTTCGAGGCGATATCAGGCTTGTTCTGGTGGTCGGCGGTGACGACCTCGACCGGAACGTCCAGCACCTTGCCCCCGAAATCCTCAACCGCCATCAGTGCCGCTTCAAAGGAGAACTTGCCACCGAAGTCGGCGTAAACGCCGGATTGGTCATTGAGAATGCCGATCTTGACCTTGCCGTCGGAAGCATCGGCGAAGGCCGCCGTGCTGCCGGCAAGCAACATTGCAAGTGTGGTGACCAGTGTCTTGCGCATCATTTCTCCTCCCAAAGAACATCAGAGCTGTTTGCGTCGAGTTTGTTTTGAAACGCAGTCTCTTTGAAAACGCGGTCTCCCCGAGACGCATAAGAACGTTTCAGGCAGCAATTCGTTTCATTCGCTCTGTTTAGATTTGGCCAGACAGCTCCTCTTATGCCGGGCCCTTCCTTTACCATCGGGAAAATTTCGCTTGGGCGCAAGCGGGTCAAATCGTAAATTGCAAACAGACTCTGTTCATTTTTGAACAGAGCGGAGGGAGCATGAATCCGAATTTCACGTGGGATGACCTGCAGTTCTTTCTGGCGGTCGCGCGCACAGGTCAGCTTTCGACCGCTGCGCGGCGGCTGAGAACCAGTCATGCTACGGTTTCGCGCCGTATCGACCGGCTCGAATTCGCGCTCAAGGTCAAGCTTTTCGAGCGAAACCCACGGGGTTACGTTCTGACGGCCCTCGGCCAGCGCTTTGTCGAAACCGCTGAGCGCATTGAACGTGAGACGGAACAGTTGCAGCTCGACATCAGCGACGGCGCAACGGCGCAACGCGGCGTCGTGCGCTTGAGCACGCTCGAGGGTTTCGGGAATTTTTTCCTGGCAGACCGCCTCGGCGATTTCGCCAGCCGCTATCCGAACATTTCACTCGAGCTCGTGGCGATCCAGCAGATCATGGCGTTATCGCGAAAGGAGGCCGATATCGCCGTGTCGCTCGCGGCCCCCAAAGCCGGACCTTACCATGCCGAGGTGCTGGCGCCCTACACGCTGCATGTCTATGGCTCGCGCAGCTACCTGGCGAGGCACCCTTTAATCCGCACGCGAAACGACCTCGCCTCGCACCGTTTCGTCGGCTATATCGAGGACATGATCTTTGCGCCGGGGCTCGACTATCTAGGCGAGGTCCAGCCCGGGCTGCGCGCTCATTTCCAGAGCTCGAGCATCCTCGCGCAGTTAAAGGCCACCTGCCAGGGACTGGGGCTCTGTGTGTTGCCGTATTACATGGCCAGCAATGAACCGGATCTCGAGATCGTGCTGCCCGGCGAGATCGAACTGAAGCGGACCTACTGGTTGATCTGCCATCGCGACTTGATGGCCGTACCGCGAGTGAGGGTGGTTCGCGATTTCCTGGTCGATGTGGTCAAGGAAAATGGCGGTTGCTTCCTCAGGGAGAGGCCACCGCACATGGCTGGCCAGCAGCGCCCCCTTGAAGTATAAGAGCTGTTAACCATATAGGGCATGCAGCACGGCAACGGTCTCCCCGGCGATTTGCCTCGATGAGCGGCAAAGTTTGGCAGGC
>JAPSJG010000119.1 GCA_031178305.1 Sinorhizobium sp. | reverse complement strand
CGACGCTTGCCGAAAGGATGGTCGCATCGCTGGCGCCGGTGAAGAAAAGGAATTGCTCGCACTGATGCGAAGCGATGTCGGTGAGGATGCCGCCATAGTCCTGCCGGCGGAAGAACCAGTCGGGCCTCGTTTCCTTCCGCAGACGGTGCGGCCCGAGGCCGACGAGATGCACGACCTCGCCGATCGCCCCGGCGGCGACGAGTTCGCCGGCCATGACCGTTGCCGGGCTTTCGAAGTGCTCGGAATAGAGGATCGAGAAGATCCGTCCGGTTTCTGACTGGACGCGGCGCACTTTGGCGAGCTGGTCGAGGCTCGTCATGCCGGGCTTGTCGACCAGCACGTCCTTGCCGTGCTGCATGGCGCGGATCGCCAGTTCCGCCCGAACGGAGGAAACCGCTGCCGAGGTGATGAGGCCGATGCTTTCGTCCTCGAGGATTTGCTCGAGCGAAGCGATACGGGGCACATCGCCATAGGCGGCGGTGAACTCCGCGGCGAGCGCATCGTCCTTCTCATGGAAGCCGACGAGCTTTGCGCCGGCTCGGAGCAGGCAATTGACCTGGCCGTAGATATGGTTGTGGTTAAGGCCGACGGCGGCGAAACGCAATTCGGTCATGGGGCGGCTCTCCATCGCTAGCGCTTCATGCCGGTGGTGGCGATGCCTTCGATCAGAAGGCGCTGGAAGAACAGGAAGAAGAAGAACACCGGCACAAGCGACAGCGTCGACATGGCGAAGAGGCCGCCCCAGTCGGAGGTGCTGCTCGAGTCGACGAAGGTCCTGAGGCCCAGCTGGATCGTGTAGGTGTTCATGTCGTTCAAATAGATCAGCGGCCCGAAGAAATCGTCCCAGGTCCAGATGAAGGAGAAAATCGCGGCCGTCGCGAGAACAGGCAGCGACAGCGGTAGCATGATCTTCCAGTAGATGCGCCAGGCGCCGCAGCCGTCCATCATCGCCGCCTCGTCGAGTTCGCGCGGGATGCCGCGGAAAAATTGCACCATCAGGAAGATGAAGAAGGCGTCGCTTGCGAGAAATTTCGGCACGACCAGCGGCAGGATGGTGTTGACCCAGCCGAGGTCGAGGAAGAGCACATATTGCGGGATGAGGGTCACGTGATAGGGGATCATCATCGTCCCCAGCATGATCGCGAACCAGAAATTGCGGCCGGCAAAGCGCAGCCGGGCGAAGGCATAGGCGGCAAGCGAGCAGGCAATCACATTGCCGATCACTGTCAGGACGGCGATGACGAGTGAGTTCCAGGTGAAGCGGCCGAAGCTGACGTCGAGCCCGAACCAGCCGCGGACATAGGAAGCGAAATCCACCGAGGACGGCCAGAGCGACGTCGAGGAGAAGATCTCGTCCTCCGGCCTGACCGAGGCCGAGACCATCCACAGGAGTGGATAAAGCATCGCGATCGACGCGGCGATGAGCGCCGCATGGATGAGTGTCGAGCTTAAGGGGCTGCGGCCGCTGATCGTTGCCGGAGGCGGTGCGGTTACCGTGCTTATGGTCGCATCAGTCATCGTAGTGCACCCAGTAACGAGAGGTGAGGAACGAGAAGGCGGTGAACAGGCCGATGATCAGCACGAGGATCCAGGCGAGCGCCGAGGCGTAGCCCATTCGGAAATTCCCGAAGGCCTCCTGGTAGAGATAGAGCGTGTAGAATAGCGTCGAATTGATCGGCCCGCCGGTGCCGCCGGAGATGATGAAGGCGGGCGTGAAGGCCTTGAACGCCTCGATCGTCTGTACCACAGCATTGAAGAAGATAACCGGCGTCAAGAGCGGCAGCGTTATCTTGTAGAACTGGCGGAACTTCGACGCGCCGTCGAGGCTTGCAGCTTCGTACATGTCCGTCGGGATCTGGCGAAGACCGGCGAGGAAGATGATCATAGGCGAGCCGAACTGCCAGACGCTCAGGACCACAAGCGTCCAGATCGAGTAGTCGGGATGCGAGATCCAGCTTGGCCCCTCGATACCGAATTGCGCGAGCAGGCTGTTGACGAGGCCGTCGCCGGCAAAGAGCTGACGCCACAGCACGGCGATCGCCACGCTCCCGCCGAGCAGCGACGGCAGGTAGAAGATCGCGCGATAGAACGTCAGGCCCTTTATGCCGCGATTGAGAAGGATCGCGACAAGCAGTGCGAAGGCGAGCTTGAACGGCACCGAGAGCACGACATAGACAATCGTCACCTTGAGTGAGGCGGCGAATTTCGGGTCGGCCGTGGCGATGCGGACGTAGTTGGCCGTCCCGACCCACTCGGCGGAGCGGATCAGGTCGAAATTCGTGAACGAGAGATAGAAGGAGGCGACGGCAGGCCCCAGCGTCAGCGCGAAGAAGCCGACGAGCCATGGCAAGAGAAACATGTATCCGGCGCCATGTTTCGTCCAGATGGCGGCCAGGCGGCCCTGTGCGGCGGGGCGCGCCTTGGCGCCCGCACCGACGGCTACGGCGGAATCCTGCACGGCAGCCATATCCTTCAGCCTCGCGACAGGATTTGCGAAACCTCGTTCACCAGCGTCTCGCCGCCCTGTTTCGCATCGAGCTGTCCGAAGGACACCTGTTCGGCGACAGTGCGCAGCGCGAATTCCGCTTCGCCGGCGCCGCTCGGCGGAGGCGGCGGCAGGGCGCCGGCAAGCGCACCGAGGCCGGAGACATAGTCGAGCATGGCGCGGCCGAGTTCGTCGAGCGTCGGCGCCAGTTGCTCCCGCACGGCTGCAGACTCCGGCACGCCGCGCTCTACGCCGAGGATCTCGGCAGCCTTCGGATCCTTGACGAAGAAGTTGACGTATTTGGCGCCGAGTTCAGGGTCCTTGGCTTGAGCCGAAACCGAGAAGAACATTGATGGCTTGCGATAATGCCCGCCCTTGGCATCCTTGCTGATCAGCGGAAAGTTGTTGAGCGCCAGCTTGTCCTTGTTGACGCCCTGATAGGCGACGAACTGGTTGGAATGAGCATAGGAGGCGGCCGCCTTGCCGAGCGACAGCGGGCTCGTCTCCACGGTGTACTGGTCGAGCGCCTGGATGTCCGGCGGCACGCAGGCCTGTGCCTCGCGCATGGCGGCCCACATGGCGAACCAATCGGCGGCGTCGTTGGCGTCATAGGCGATCTTGCCGTCCTTGGTGAAAAGCGCCTTACCGCGCTGACGCAGCCAGTTCTCAAAGAGCGGCTCGACGCCACTGCCGTCGGCGATGCCGTAGAAGCCCTTGCGCTTGCCGGCCTTGGTGATCTCGGCGCCAATCCGCGCCATGTCGTCCCAGGTGGTTTCGGGCGTCGGCAGATCGACGCCGGCTTCCTCGAAGGCAACGGTGTTGACCATCATCGCCGCCGAGTTGGCGCCGAGGCTCACGCCGTAGAGCTTGCCGTCGACGCTGCCGCCCTCGATCTGGACCTTGTCGAAATCCTCAACCTTCAGCACCGAGCCGAGATAGTCGTCGAGCGGGGCGAGCGCACCGCGGCGGGCATATTCGACGATGTAGCGATAGTCCATCTGGATGATGTCGGGCGCGTTGCGTCCGGCGACCTGGGTCGCAAGGCGCGGCCAGTAGTCGCTCCAGCCGAGAAACTCGCCATTGGTCGAGACGCCCGGGTTTTCCGATTGAAAGAGTTGATTGACCTTATTGGTGCGGTCGGCGCGGGCCTGGGAACCCCACCAGAGCACCCTGAGGCGAGCTTCCTGCGAAAGCGCGCTCGAAGCGAGCATGGAATAGGATAGAAGTGCCGCTCCTCCTGCGAGCACGCTCCGTCTCGTCATGCGCATTGTCATTGGTCCTCCTCCTAGGGAGCGCCTCCACAACGCTCCCTTCCGTGGTTTACGTCGTCCTCTTGCATTAAATAACTATTTGGTTACAAATTATGGGGAAGCAACGGTGCTGTCAAGCAGTTGTGCGCGGAAGTGTCATTATCTTGTAAGAAAATATTACAATGTCGCGTCGAATGCCTCCGGGTAGATGATGCGGGAGGCGTGTGATGGACAAGGTTCAGTCGAGGGCTCGAGGCAGACGAGGAAACGGTGGCGGAGGGGCGGAGCGTCCGGCTCAGCGCGACCCCGAGCGAACGCGCGCCTCGATCCTCGCGGCGGCGACCAAGGAGTTTGCGGAGAACGGTATTGGCGGCGCGCGGGTCGACGCCATTGCCGAGCGCGCCGGCACCAACAAGCGAATGCTCTATCATTATTTCGGCGACAAGGAGCAACTCTATCTCGCCGTGCTCGAGGAAGCCTATATCGGCATCCGATCGGCAGAAAGATCCTTGCATCTCAGTGACTTGGAACCGGAACAGGGTGTTGCAGAGCTCGCCATGTTCACCTGGAAGTACTTCCTCGATCACCCGGAATTTTTAAGTCTTCTCGGCACCGAGAACCTGCATCGCGCCCGCTGGCTTCGCCAATCGACCCGGCTTAAGGAGCTGCATTCGAATTTCATCGACAAGCTCGCCGACCTGCTCGATCGCGGCAAGGCAAAAGGACTTTTTCGAACCGACATCAATCCGCTGAATGTCTATCTGACGATCGCAGCGCTCGGCTATTTCTACCTCTCGAACCAGCATACGCTGACGACGATCTTCGGTCGCGACCTGGCGGACAAGGCCAATCTCGAGGCTTGGAAGCGGCACATCGTCCATGTGACGCTGTCGTCGATCCGCCGCTGAATCGCTGATGTGTCGTTTTTAATGTTGACAAGTGCGTCTGCTCTCTGCCACAAAGTAACCGTTTAGTTACTGGCTTGGGAGGGCTGGTTCGCCCCCGATGGCCTGGCAGGGAGGAGAGATCACATGCCACGTTTGGGGATTATTCTGCACGGCGTCACCGGCCGCATGGGCTACAACCAGCATCTGGTGCGCTCCATTCTGGCGATCCGCGACCAGGGCGGCATCGCGCTTGCGTCCGGTGATCGGCTGGAGATCGACCCGATCATCGTCGGCCGCAACCGAGACAAGATCGAGCAATTGGCCAAGCGCCATAATATTGCCCGCTGGTCGACGGATCTCGATGCGGCGCTTGCCGATCCGCAGAACCAGATCTTTTTCGACGCCGGCACGACACTGATGCGCGCCGAGCTCATCGGCCGGGCGCTTGGCGCCGGCAAGCATGTCTATTGCGAAAAGCCGATTTCCGATGATCTGAGAACCGCGCTCAAATTGGCGCGCAAGGCCCGTGCCTCCGGCCTGAAGCACGGCGTCGTGCAGGACAAATTGTTCCTGCCCGGGCTGCGCAAGCTGGCGCTTTTGAGAGACTCCGGATTCTTCGGCAAGATTCTCTCGGTGCGCGGCGAATTCGGCTATTGGGTCTTCGAGGGCGATTGGGGCGTGCCGGCCCAGCGCCCATCCTGGAACTACCGCAAAAAGGACGGCGGCGGCATCATCCTGGATATGCTCTGCCACTGGCGTTACGTGCTCGACAATCTCTTTGGCGACGTCAAGGCCGTCTCATGCCTTGGCGCCACCCATATCCCGACCCGCATCGACGAGCAGGGCCGCGCCTATCAGTGCGACACGGACGACGCCGCCTATGCGACCTTCGAGCTCGAGGGGGGTGTCATCGCCCAGATCAACTCCTCGTGGGCGGTTCGGGTTCGTCGCGACGATCTCGTCACCTTCCAGGTCGACGGCACGCACGGCTCGGCCGTCTCAGGGCTCACGAAATGCTGGACCCAGCACCGCGTCAACACGCCGAAACCGGTCTGGAATCCGGATCAGCCGCAGGCGATCGATTTCTACGAAACCTGGGATGAGGTGCCGGACACGCAGGCCTTCGACAACGGCTTCAAAGCGCAATGGGAGCTGTTCCTGCGCCATGTTGCCGAGGACGGCCCCTGGCCCTATGGGCTCGAGGCCGGCGCCAAGGGCGTGCAGCTCGCCGAGTTGGGCTTGAAGTCCTGGGCCGAGCGCCGCTGGCTCGACGTTCCGGAACTGGAGTTCTGAGCGATGGCGAGTCTAAATCTTCCGCTTGAAGGCAAGCTCGTTCCATATCAGCTCACCGGCAGGCCGATTACTTTCCAGAAGCGCGATGCCGCAGCGTTCCCGCGGGTCGCCTTCGCCGCCGCGCATGTTGTCGCCGATCCCCTGGCCGACAATGATCCATGGCTGACGCCGGCGATCGATTGGGAGCGCACCCTCGCGTTCCGCCATCGTTTATGGGACCTCGGCCTCGGCGTTGCCGAAGCAATGGACACGGCCCAGCGCGGCATGGGGCTCGGCTGGCCGGAGGCGCGCGAACTCATCCGCCGGGCGCTGGCCGAAGCGCGTGGGCGGCCGGGCGCGCTGATCGCCTGCGGCGCCGGCACCGATCATCTGGCGCTCGGCCCCGACGTCTCGATCGACGACATCATCCGAGCCTATGAGAGCCAGGTCGAGGCTGTAGAGGCGGAAGGCGGCCGCATTATCCTGATGGCGAGCCGGGCGCTCGCCGCCGCTGCCAGGGGGCCGGACGACTATATCCGCGTCTATGGGCGCATCCTTTCGCAGGTGAAGGAGCCGGTGATCATCCATTGGCTCGGTGAAATGTTCGATTCGGCACTCGAAGGCTATTGGGGCAGTGGCGACCACGTCGAGGCGATGCAGACCTGCTTCGAAGTGATTGCGGCGCATGCGGCCAAAGTAGACGGCATTAAGATTTCGCTTCTCTCGAAAGAGAAGGAAATCGTCATGCGGCGGCAATTGCCGCAAGGCGTGCGCATGTATACCGGCGACGACTTCAACTATGCGGAACTCATCGCCGGCGACGAAAAGGGGCATTCGGACGCGCTGCTCGGCATTTTCGATGCGATCGCGCCGGTGGCTTCCGCCTCGTTGCAGGCGCTCGGCGAGGGGCGGAACGGCGAGTTCTTCGAACTGCTCGAACCGACGGTGCCGTTGTCGCGCCACATCTTCAAGGCGCCGACCCGCTTCTACAAGACGGGGGTCGTGTTTCTCGCCTATCTCAATGGCCTGCAGGATCATTTCGTCATGATCGGCGGCCAACAGAGCGCCCGGTCGCTCGCCCATCTCGCCGAACTCTTCCGGCTGGCGGACAAGGCCGGCGTCCTTGCGGATCCTGAGCTCGCGGTCGCGCGCATGAAGCGCGTGCTTGCCGTCAACGGCGGCGAGTGAGGCGCGGCGATGACGGAAGCTCCTCGCATAAGGCTTGCCGAAGCGGCGTTTTTCGAACGGCCGGTCGATTTCCGCTTCCCCTTCCGCTTCGGCTCCGCGCGCGTCGAGCGCGCGCCGCAAGCCTTCGTGCGGCTGCGGATCGAAGACGAACGGGGCCGCTCCTCCGTGGGGTGGTCGGCCGAAATGATGATGCCGAAATGGTTCGACAAGGATCCGGCCCTCTCGCCCGTCGACAATATCGGCCAGCTTCGCACCTCCCTGCATCTCGCGATCGAGGGGCTCAAGTCCCTGCCGACAAACACCCCCTTTGGTCTCCATGCTGCCGCCGAAGCGGATCATCATTGGGCGGCGGCAAGACATGGGCTGCCTGCGCTTGTCGCTTCCTATGGACTGGCGCTCGTCGATCGCGCCATCATCGATGCCGTCTGCCGGCTTAAGGGCGCAAGCGCGGCCGATGCGGTCAAAGGCAATCTGCTCGGGATCACCGATGCCACCGCGCCAGATCTCGCGGGCTTCGAGCTTGGGCGTTTCTTCTCGCGGCTCGCGCCCCTGACGAAGCTTTCGGTGCGCCACACGATCGGGCTTGCCGACGTGCTGAGGGCGGCTGACCTGGACCCGGCGCAGCGATGCGATGATGGACTGCCGCAGGCGCTGGACGAGGTGATTGCCGCCTATGGCCACCGCTTCTTCAAGATCAAGGTTTCGGGCCGGCCCGAAGAGGACGTGGAGCGGCTGGCTGCCATCGCCTGGCTCCTCGGTTCCCGATTTGACGATTACAAGCTAACGCTCGACGGAAACGAGCAGTTTGAAAGCGCCGAGGCCGTTTGGGATTTTCTTGACCGGATCGACAGGGATCCGCGTCTGCGAAGGCTGCGAGCTTCCATTCTGTTTTTCGAGCAGCCGATCGCGCGCGCTAGCGCGCTCTCGACGTCGGTCGCGGCCGTTGCCGAGCGTGTGCCGCTCGAGATCGACGAGTCCGACGGAGACGTTGAAGCCTTTCTCAGTGCGCGCGAACACGGCTACACCGGGATTTCGTCGAAATCCTGCAAAGGCTTTTATCGCTCGCTGATCAACCGCGCCCGCATCGAGAAGTGGAACGCGGAAGCCGGCACCGGCCGCTATTTCATGTCGGCGGAGGACCTTACGACACAGGCGGGGCTTGCGCTACAGCAGGACCTGACACTTGCCGCCCTCGTCGGTGCTGGCCACATCGAACGCAACGGCCATCATTATGTGGACGGCATGGTCGCCGCGCCCGCGGCCGAACAGGCTGCCTACCTCGCCGCTCATGGGGATCTTTACGCAAACGCGCGCGGCCGCGCCCGCCTCGCAATCCGGGCGGGCGAAATCACGTTTTCATCGGCCTTGCAGGCAATCGGACTCGGCTCCGACGTCGAGCCCGACTGGGCGGCAATAGTGGCGAACGCATGAGGAAGGGGAGGAGGAGCAGGAATGTCGGTCGAGGGTCTTTCCATCAATCTGGCGACCATCCGCGAGCAATGCGGCTTCACCGAGGCCGTGGACATCTGCCTGAAGCACGGGATCACGGCGATCGCTCCCTGGCGCGACCAGGTGGCCGCAATCGGGCTCGGCGAAGCCGCACGTATCGTCAAGAGCAACGGGCTGACGCTCACGGGGCTCTGCCGCGGCGGCTTCTTTCCGGCAGCGGAAGCGGCGGCCCGGGAGAAGGCGCTCGACGACAACAGGCGCGCCATCGACGAGGCGGCGGAGCTCGGCGCGGCTTGTCTCGTGCTCGTCGTCGGCGGCTTACCCGACGGATCAAAGGACATTGATGCCGCTCGGCGGAAGGTCGAGGAGGGGATTGCCGCGGTGCTGCCACACGCGCGGGCGGCGGGCGTGCCGCTGGCGATCGAGCCGCTCCATCCGATGTATGCCGCCGACCGCGCCTGCGTGAACACGCTCGGCCAGGCGCTCGACATCTGCGAGGCGCTCGGCCCCGGCGTCGGCGTTGCGATCGACGTCTATCACGTCTGGTGGGATCCAGATCTTGCCAATCAGATCGCCCGGGCCGGCCGGATGAAGGCGATCCTCGCCCATCACATCTGCGACTGGCTGGTCCCGACCGGAGACATGCTGACGGATCGCGGCATGATGGGCGACGGCGTGATCGATCTCAAGCGCATCCGCCGCCAGATCGATGTGGCCGGTTTCCACGGTGCGCAGGAGGTGGAGATATTCTCGGCCGAGAACTGGTGGAAGCGCCCGGCCGAGGAGGTAATCGCCACCTGCGTAGAGCGGTATCGAAGCTGCTGCTGAAATGCCCGCTCG
>JAPSJG010000555.1 GCA_031178305.1 Sinorhizobium sp. | reverse complement strand
CGACCGAAGTCCTTTCGTCCGGTGCCGTCGATCAAGCGCCGCTCCACCGCGTGACCCTGACCCATGATCAGCGGCACCTGCGTCGCAAGCTCCTGCACCTCGAAAACGACGACGTGGTGATGCTCGACCTGAAGGAGCCGGTGATGCTTGCGGACGGCGATCTCCTGTTGCTGGAAGGCGGCGGTTATATCGAAGTGAAGGCGGCGGAAGAAGACCTTTACGAAATACGCCCGCGCGACAGGCTGCACCTGATCGAGCTCGCCTGGCATCTCGGCAACCGGCACCTGCCTGCGGCGGTGGAGGAGGGGCGGATCCTGATTGCCCGCGATCCCGTCATCCGGGCGATGCTCGAGGGCCTTGGCGCGGCGGTGTGCGACGTGGTCGAGGCGTTCCACCCGTTGCGCGGCGCCTATCACGGCACGGGCGGCCACCGTCATCATGGGCAGGGCGGCGATCACCACCATCATGGCTGAACGCGCCACTACACAGGCGCTGATCCGCCTCGTCACCTGGCTTTCGCCTGCCTTTCCCGTCGGCTCCTTTTCCTATTCCGGGGGGCTGGAGCAGGCGGTTCATGAGGGCCTGGTGACAGGCGCCGAAGATCTCGATCTTTGGCTGGAGACGCTCATGCACCAGGGAGCGGCCTGGAACGAAGCGCTGCTGCTGGCCGAGAGCTACAAGAGCCATGAGGATGCGATGCGCTTGCGGGCGGTCGCCGAACTGGCGGAGGCGCTCGCCGGTTCGCGCGAACGGCACCTGGAAACCATGCTTCTCGGTGGCGCTTTTCTCGCCGCTGCCGGCCATTGGCCGCATCCGGTTCTCGAAATGCTGGGGCCCGAGGCCGCCTATCCGGTGGCCGTGGGTGCGGTTGCCGGGGCACACGGTACCGGGCTCGAACCGGCAATCGCCGCCTATCTTCACGCAAGCGCCTCCAACGCCGTCTCGGTGGCCATACGCTGCGGCGTGACCGGCCAGCGCGGCGGCGTCGGCGTGCTGGCGAGACTGGAGGAGGCGATCGCGACCGTTTCGGCGCGCGCCGCACGCGGCTCGCTCGATGATCTTGGGTCGGCGGCGATCATGGCGGATATCGTATCCTTGAGACACGAAACCTTGCATTCGCGCCTGTTTCGCTCTTGATGCATGTGCCACATGACAAGGACAAGGACATGCAGCAACTCAAAGTGCTACAGCGACCTTTGCGCGTCTGATGAGACGCGCAGCGCTGTAGGTGCTGGGAAAGGACATAAGACATGCCATCGAAAAACGGTCCTCTTCGCGTCGGGATCGGCGGTCCGGTCGGATCCGGCAAGACGGCGCTGACGGACAAACTCTGCAAGGCGATGCGCGAGAAATATTCCGTCGCCGTCGTCACCAACGACATCTACACCAAGGAAGACGCGGAGGCGCTGGTGCGCATGCAGGCGCTGTCTTCGGAGCGGATCGTCGGCGTCGAAACCGGCGGCTGCCCGCATACGGCAATCCGCGAGGACGCCTCGATCAATCTGCAGGCGATCGCCGAACTCAACCGCCGCATTCCCGACCTCGACGTCGTCTTCATCGAATCGGGCGGCGACAACCTCGCGGCCACCTTTTCGCCCGATCTGGCCGATTTGACGATCTACGTGATTTCCGTCTGCCAAGGCGAGGAAATCCCGCGAAAGGGCGGACCGGGCATTACAAAGTCCGATCTGCTCGTGATCAACAAGAAGGACCTTGCCCCTTATGTCGGCGCCGATCTCGAGGTGATGGAGCGCGACGCTACGCGGATGCGCGCGCAAAAGCCTTTCGTGTTCTCCGACATGAAACGCGGGGACGGTATCGACCGCATAATAGAGTTCCTGACGGTGCAGGGAGGGCTCTGAGCCGGCTGTGCGTCAGAACTCCTCGAGGGCCTGGCGGTCGCGAATTTCGATCACCCGTCCCTTCACGATGACGCCGGACTGGCGCAACATCGAGAAGGCGCGCGAAAGCGCCTCCGGCGCAAGGCCGAGCTTGCCGGCGAGCACGTTCTTCTGGAACGGCAGGCGGAAGGAGAAGGTCTCAGAGTCGTTCGGGCAATGGCTGAGGATATAGTTGGCAACCCGCTGCGGCGCCGTCAGCAGCCGGTCATCCGCGAGGCAATCTTCCGTCATCTTGCCATGGTGACAGACGA
>JAPSJG010000554.1 GCA_031178305.1 Sinorhizobium sp. | reverse complement strand
CGATATCAGTTTTTTGATGGCTTGGCTTGCATTTGCTTCAGATATTGCCGATATGGAGGCCGGGAGGTTGGTGGTGGACGAGCCACTCGCCAACCGGGTCAGGTCCGGAAGGAAGCAGCCCTAACGAGCTCCGGCACGGGTCACCGTGCCAGCCTCCCACCTTCTTCTCCGTCCTGTCGGGACAAGAGTTCGAACAGCGGCAGGGTCGATGAGCGACGAAGCGCCTATTTCATCCGCCAATTCACCCCCCCATTCGCTTGTTGAAAAACCGGCTGCCTACCGCGTTCTGGCGCGTAAATATCGCCCCAAGGATTTCTCTGACCTCATGGTCGGCCAGGAGCCGATGGTGCGCACGCTCACCAACGCCTTCGAGACCGGCCGCATCGCCCAAGCCTATATGCTGACCGGCGTGCGCGGCGTCGGCAAGACGACGACGGCGCGCATTCTGGCGCGGGCGCTGAACTACAAGACGGCAGAGATCGACAGACCGACAATCGACCTGCGCGTTCCGGGCGAGCACTGCCAGGCGATCATGGACGGCCGCCATGTCGACGTGATCGAGATGGACGCCGCCTCGCATACCGGCATCGACGACATTCGCGAGATCATCGAGCAGGTGCGCTATCGGCCGGTCTCCGCCCGGTACAAGGTCTACATCATCGACGAAGTGCACATGCTCTCGACGCAGGCCTTCAACGGCCTTCTGAAGACGCTGGAAGAGCCGCCGGAGCACGTGAAGTTCATCTTCGCGACCACCGAAATCCGCAAGGTTCCGATCACCGTCCTGTCGCGCTGCCAGCGCTTCGATTTGAGGCGCATCAGCGCCTCTGATCTGGTCGGCCTCTTCTCGACGATCCTTAGTAAGGAGGCCGTGCCTTTCGAGCCGGAGGCGCTCGCGATAGTGGCGCGCGCGGCGGAAGGTTCGGCGCGCGACGGCCTGTCGCTGCTCGACCAGGCGATCGCCCATGGCGGCGGCGCCGTCGAGGTGGAAACGGTGCGCACGATGCTGGGGCTCGCCGACCGGGCCCGCATCGTCGATCTTTTCGAGCATATCATCAAGGGCGATGTGGCTGCGGCGCTGCGCGAATTCGGCTCCCAGTACGAGGCCGGGGCCAATCCCATCGTGGTCCTGACCGATCTCGCCGACTTCACCCACCTCGTCACGCGCATGAAATATGTGCCCGAGGCGGCAAACGACCAGTCGCTGAGTGAAATCGAGCGCACGCGCGGCGCCGAGTTCGCTGGCAGTGTTGCGGTCACCACCCTCTCGCGCATCTGGCAGATGCTTTTGAAGGGCATTCCCGAGGCGGAAAGCTCGGCGCGACCGGCGGGCGCTGCCGAGATGGTGCTGATTCGGATTGCCCATGCCGCTCATCTTCCCTCACCGGAGGAGGCCGCGCGAAGGCTGCTCGAGCTTTCGGGTGGGGAAGCCGGCGGACGCCCGCTGCCGACACGCCATGGCGGCAGCGCTGAGCATCAATCCGGTGGCCCGGTCGAGGCCCGTTCCAGGGAGGCGGCGCCTCAGCAAAGGCCCTCGGGCAATGGTGCCACCATGCTGCGCGCTGTCCCGGACACCGCGTCACAGCCGGTCGCCGTCGGCCGCATCGAGGAAAGTCCGGAACCGGCACCGGCTGTCAGATCCGAGCCGAAGGTCCCGGTCAACTCGATCAGCGATATCGCAGAACTCTGCGCGAAGAACCGCGACATCAAGCTGAAGACGCTGGTGCGCGGTTTCCTGCGTCTCGTGCACATCGAGCCAGGCCGCCTCGATGTCAACCTGCCCGAGGATGCGCCGAAGACGCTGCTAGGGGAGCTTGCGGTAAAGCTCAAGGAATGGACCGGCATTCATTGGGTGGTCAGCTACAGCCGCGAACGCGGCGAGCCGACGCTTGTAGAGGCCGAGCAGCGCGCCCAGGAAGAGCGGGTGAACGACGCGCGCCAGGATCCGGACGTTGCCGCGATCCTCGCACGTTTCCCCGGTGCCCGGATCACCGACGTGCGTATCCGCGCCGCGGCAGAGGAGGTCGAAGCCCATGCGCCGGCCGCAGCCGAATCCGAGGACGGCGATATCCTCCCTGGCGACGACATCGAGTAGCATGGCGCATCGCGCAAGCGGCGCTTTCATTTCAGGCAGAAATAGAAAAACAGGAGACGACGATGC
>JAPSJG010000118.1 GCA_031178305.1 Sinorhizobium sp. | reverse complement strand
CCTGGTGAGGGATTTTGCCGATCGCACTGTCACCACCCTGCACACGCGTCTTGATCTGCCGGATCTCAAGCCTTTCTACCGTGCCTTCCCCGACATTCCCCTTGTGTCGATTTCGCATGACCAGCGTAGACCGATATCGCCGGTAGATTGGAGAGGCACCGTCTACCACGGTCTCGATCGCAAGCTGCTGCCGTTCAAGGAAAAGCCCGACGGCAACTATCTGGCTTTCCTCGGGCGCATCTCGCCGGAAAAGGGGCCCGACCGGGCCATCGAGATAGCGACGCGAGCCGGAATGCCGCTGAAGATCGCAGCGAAGGTGGACGTCCAGGACCGCGCCTATTGGGAGGCGGTCGTCAAGCCACTCGTCATGAGTCACCCGAACATCGAGTTCATCGGGGAGATCGACGAGAGGCAGAAGGCGGAATTCCTCGGCGACGCAGCTGCCCTTCTGTTCCCGATCGAGTGGCCGGAGCCCTTCGGCCTCGTAATGATCGAAGCCATGGCCTGCGGCACCCCCGTGCTTGGCTTCCGCTACGGCGCGGCCCCCGAAGTCATCGAAGATGGCGTATCCGGTATCCTCGTCGACACGGTCGCGGAAGCGGTCGAGAAACTGGAGCTTGCGCTCGCGCTCGACAGGCGCGACGTGCGGGCAGCATTCGAGCAGCGTTTCACCGCCGAGCGCATGACGCGCGACTATCTGGACATCTATCGTGCGCTTCCGGGCGTCCGTGCGCGCAAACGCGTGGAACAAGCGATAAAGGGAAGGGAGGCGGTCCCGCGCCCGCGGGAAAGGCAGGACCTGCCAGCGGAGGAACCGAGAATCTGGCCGGCCACCCCAAGTGCCGCGGTTCCGGTGATGCTTGATCCGTCAAGCGCCGCCATATCCGCAGACGCGGTGGGGCATCGGTCCGGCCGGTAGGTACCGTTGCCCGGCTGGAGCGGGACGCGCTCACATGCGCTCGCACTCCTGTCCTTTGTTTTTGCCGCATTCTTTTGACGTCAGGTGATTCCACCTGACGTCAGAATGCTCTAGCCGGCGCAGAACCGCGTCGGCCGCCGCGATGCGGCGGCCGCTCGGCATTGATCACCATGAAGTAGGCGATCTCGGTGCCGGGCACGAGGCTGCAGCCGAAGTCCTTGTCGACGGATAGCCGCGGGCGACGAGCGCGCACGCAAGCTCCGCCGGCTCGGCGCAAGAGGAGAGCCGCCGCAGCATTTCGAGCGCCTCCGTTATGCGCGGATCGCGCATCATCGTCGCATCGCCCGGATGACTCGGGCATACCCTTCCGAGCCGAGCTTGTGGTGGCCCCCTGGTTTTCAGATACGCTCACGGAAGGGGCCATAATGCCGCCATTTCCTACCGTTTGCCGGTGTATTGACAGGATCGCCGACCTACTTGTAATGAGAGCATCGGTAATGGATTCTACCGGGCATCAAGCCGAACCGCTTCCCAGTCGAAGCTGATGACTCCTACTCATCGTCGTCTGAGCGAGAGAGTAGAGTCGTGTCGTGTCTGAGCCGAACTGCCTTCCGCTGTGCCTCCCGCCTGTTGCCTCTCACCAGGATGAGACGAAGCGCATGCGCGGTCCGACGAGCCAAGCGACCGTGACGGCGTGAACATGAAAGCATAGCTCCACAAGGTGTTACTGATGCCCTACCTCATCATTTTTGTTGGCGCCGGAATGGGCGGTGCGATGCGCCACGGCGTGAATCAGATCGCCGCACGCATGCTCGGCGTCTCCTTTCCCTATGGCACTCTGGCAGTCAATGTTCTTGGGTCCTTGGCGATGGGCCTGCTCGCCGAATATTTCGCGCTCAAGGGCGAATTGCCGCAAGAGGTCCGGCTGTTCCTGACGACCGGCGTGCTCGGTGGCTTCACCACCTTCTCCACCTTTTCGCTCGATACGATCAGCCTATGGGAGCGCGGCCACTGCGTGGCGGCGGCGAGCTACGCGGCCGCCTCCCTCGCCCTCTCGCTCTTTGGTCTTGTTGCCGGATTGGTAGTCGTTCGCCTGCTCACGCAGGGACAGGTGGCGTAGTCGAAGCCTTCAGGGCTCCGTCCGCCTTTCCCTCAATCCGAAGCGAGCGATTTTTTCGTTGAGCGTGCGGTGAGGAATGCCGAGCCTTGCGGCCGCCTTCGCAGTATGGCCGTCGCTCGCCTCGATTGCCCGGCAAATCAGTTCGGCTTCATAGGCCGCCAGTAGTTCGGGCAGGGCCGCGGCATCTCCGGTCGCGGGGCTTTCGCCTGGGCCTGCCTCATCGAGGCCGAGCGCGAAGCGTTCCGCTCTGGCCTTGAGCTCGCGGACATTGCCGCGCCACTCCTCCTGGCGCAGTCTTGTGAGGAGATCGGCGGGCGCGCTTCGCTCTACGCGACCGTAGCGGTGGGCGGCAAGCGAGGCGAAGTGGCCAAAAAGCAGGCCGATATCTTCCTTGCGCTGCCTCAGCGGCGGTATTCGCACATCCACGGTTGCAAGCCGGTAGAAGAGGTCCTCGCGGAAGCGCCCCGCGGCAATCTCGCCGGAAAGATCGCTCTTGGCGGCTGCGACGATCCGTATATCCACTGGCCGCAGCCGATTTTCGCCGAGCCGCTCTATCACCCGCTCCTGCAGCACGCGCAGGATCTTCGCCTGCAGGCTCAGGGGCATGGACTCGACTTCGTCAAGAAAGACGGTTCCTCCCGCCGCATGTTCAAACTTGCCCTCGCGGTCGGAGAGCGCACCGGTGAAGGCGCCTTTCGCATGGCCGAAGACTTCGCTCTCGAAGACGCTTTCGGGCAGCGCCGCACAATTGATTGCCATGAAAGGTCCGGCGGACCTACGGCTTTGCCGATGCAGCGCCTGTGCGACGAGTTCCTTGCCGGTACCGGTCTCGCCGATGATCAGCACGTCGATATCGACGCCAGCGAGCATCTGGACGCGGTTGCGAAGATCGCGGATGGCCTGGCTGTCGCCGACGATCGCGGCGCCGCCACCTTCCTGAACTATGCCCTGGAGCCGGGCGATCTCCTGCTTCATCCGGCGCTTCTCGACAGCCTTGTCGAGAATGGACAGCAGGTGATCGGCATCGTAGGGCTTCTCGATGAAGTCCTCCGCGCCCTGCTTCATCGCCTTGACTGCCAGCGTGACGTCGCCATGGCCGGTCATCAGGATGACCGGCACGTCGCCACGCTGCCGGACGATCGAACTCAATAGCGTCATGCCGTCGATGCCGGGCATGCGGATGTCGGTGACGACGACATCCGGCTCGTCGCGCATCACCTGCCGGAAACCCTCCTCCGGGCGATGAAAGGCCGCCACGGAGAAGCCGTTGATCTCGAGCCAATCGGTGGCCGCCTTCAGGAGATCGCGATCGTCGTCGACAAGGAGAATGCGTCCGCGGTTCATTGGGCAGCCTCGAGCGACTGGCTCGGGCGTTCGCCCGCCGGCATTGAAACGGTCGCCATCGTGCCGCCACCGGGCGCCTCCGCGAAGGTGATCTCCCCGCCGAACTCCTGGACGATCGCGGTGGCGATGGAGAGCCCGAGGCCGAGGCCCTCGCCCGTCAGCTTGGTGGTGAAGAATGGCTCGGCAATGCGGTCGCGATGTTCGGGAGCGATGCCCGAGCCATTGTCGACGACGGTAACCGACACTCGCCCGGCCTCCATCGCCCGCCGTATGGTGACCGAGGGGCTCTTCCTGCCCTCGACAGCATCGAGCGCGTTCAAGATCAGATTGAGCATCACCTGTTCCAGCCTCACCGCGACGGCCGTGACAAGCGGGGACGGACCGTCCGCCTCGAGAGTCGGCGCGAGGCCGAGCGTCTTTGCCCGTGGCGCCGCAAGGTCGAGCGCATTGCGGACGACGGCGTCGACGCAGACCGGCTCGAGATCGGAAGCCCCCTTGCGGCCGAACGTCTTCAGATGCTTGACCGTCCGCTGCATCCGCTTGACGAGCGAACGCGCATCGAGAAGCCGCTCGCCAACCTTCTTCGCGCCCTCCTTCTCAGCCAGCAGCCCGGCGGTCGCCAGCGTCGCCTCGAGCGCTGCGAGCGGCTGGCTGACCTCATGCACGATCGCGGTCGACATGCGGCCGAGCGCCGCCATCTTCGCCGAATGGACGAGCCCTTCCTGAGCGCGACGGAGCTCGTCCTCCGTGCGCTTGCGCATGTCGATCTCGCGCGCGAGGTCCTGCGTGCGTTCCGCCACCTTGCGCTCGAGAATTTCGCCCTGGCGCAGGCGGATGCGGATCAGGAGCGCGCGCTGGTGGAGAAAGTAGAGCGTGCCGGTGGAGACAAGGCCGGCGATCAGGGCGGCGAGCGCCCAGAAGCCTGCGACCTTGCCGGTATCCGCGGTGCTCGTGGCCGCTAGCACCAGCCAGCCGTCGGGCTCAACGAGCGAAAACTTCGCCAGCAGTTGTTGGCCGCCCTCCTCCACGTGAAGCGCCGGCGCATCCGCCTGGCCACGCGGCAGCGTCACGCCCTCCGGCAGGATCGGCTTCGTCGCGGCCAGGTTTGCGCCGTCATAGGTCCGCTCCTGCTGAAGCCGTTCGACGGCCTCGTCGGAAAGGCCTGCCAACGGCCGGTACTTCCAATCCGGATCGCCGGAAAGGAAGACGATGCCCCATCGGTCCGCGATCGCGGTCAGCACGCCCGCAGCCTTCCAGGCCGTTTCGAGTGGAAGCAGGTCGGCTTTGACGACTACGACGATCGGTGCACGGCCAGGCACGTCGATACGCGACGTCAGGAAATAGCCGGGCTTTTTCGTCGTTACGCCAATCGCGTAATAACGTCCCTCGCCGGTCAGAAGCGCATCCTGGAAGTACGGCCTGAAGCTGTAATCGTGGCCTACAAAACTTTCAGGCGTTGCGAAATTGCTCGCCGCAAGTGCGATTCCGCGCTCATCGAGAATATAAAGCTCCGCAGCGCCTGCCTGTTTCACCACCGTCTGGAGATAGAGGTTTGCCGCCTCGAGGGCGGCTTGGCTCCGCTCGCGAGCGGCAAGGGCGCGTATGCGGGCATCCTCGCCAATAACGAGGGGCAGGTAGCGAAATCGCTCGATCTCCGTCGCGATCGCCCTATTGGTGAGGACGAGGCTGCGCTGAAGCTGCCCCTCCAGCGCGCCGATCGCAGCACCGCTCGCCAGGTGATAGGCGACGAACGGCGCTATCAAGGTCAGGACCAGCATTAGGACGGTCATTCTGCCGATATTGCGCATCATTGCCGTGGCGGCCTGCCTGTCGCGGGTTTCTTGTGATCGAAATCGATGCATCGAATGTAGCGCCTGTTGGCGAAAGGGAGAACACGAGATCTGCAAGTGGCGGCCTAAAGCTCGACGGGCCCTGGTGCTGCACGCTTTCGGCGACATGCCTCAACTTTTCGTACCACGACATGGCCTGAGTACGATCGGCTCCTGTTTCAGCCAACCGAGCTCGCGGCAACCGTCGGCATCACAGAGCCTCCAACCGGAGACGGTTGTCCCCGACGCCGCAAGCGCCAGTTCGGGAAGCGGCGGAAGGTCCGGCGTCCAGACCCACCAGCCATCCACGCGGCGAGCATTTGCTCCCGGCTCCATGCCAGCGCCGGATCCCCTTACCCGCGCTTCCTGAAGGACAAGGCCTTGCGGCGTGACGGCCCAGCGCTCCTGCCATTCGGTCTTCTCGACCGAATGGGTCCAGCTAAGGGTGAAGATGCCAGCGGCAATGGCAACCGCCTTGCCGCTGACGATGCAGAGGAGCGCGCTCATACGACTTTTGCGGCAGGCCTTCCGTCCGCTGACCGGGCGCGGCGCCAGACGATGAGGCCGAACAGCGCGGCCAGAGCAAAGCCGATCTCGTCGGTGAGCGGCAGGGCCGCCAGCAGGGTGAAAGCGGCAGCGGCCGCAAGCACCCGCTCGACGAAGCCGAGCCGGACGGCGATGAAGCCGATCACTGCCCCGCCCCAGAGGCCGATCGCCAGCGCGGTCTTCACGACGATGTAGACGACGGCGGCGGGATAGCCAATTGCCGCGGCGGTGGCGCCGCCATCCTGCAGCATGAGCGCCGGGGAATAGACGGCCATGAAGGGGATGACGAAACCCGCCGCGGCGACCTTGATCGCTTGGATCGATATCTTCAGCCCGCTTTCGCGCGCGATTGGCGCGGCCGCGAAACAGGCCAGCGCGACCGGCGGCGTAAGGTCCGCGAGAATGCCGAAATAGAACACGAACATGTGGCTGACAATCAGCGGCACACCGAGTTCGAGGAGCGCCGGGCCGGCGATCGAGGAGGTGATGATGTAGTTCGGGATCGTCGGTATGCCCATGCCGAGCACCAGGCAGGTCACCATGGTCAGGAGCAACGAGAGGAAGAGGCTCTTGCCGCCGACGGAGACGATGAACTGGCCAAAGGTATTGGCTGCGCCCGTCAACGTCATCGTGCCGATGATCACCCCGACCAACGCGCAGGCGGTCGCAACCGGCAAGGCGGTCTTGGCGCCTTCGGCAAGTGCGTCCCGGCAGATGGCCAGCGTCTCCCGGCCGCCTCTCGAAAGCGCGTTAGCGACTATCAACAACGCCAGCGCCGCAACGATCACGCCGATGCCGACCTGGAAGAAGGCCGCCGCCACCAGGCCGAGGGCGACCCAGAAAATGATCCGGACGACACCCGCGGGAAGGCCGAGGGCAACGGAGCTGCCGAGGATCAGGATGCCCGTGAAGGCGAGACCGACCGTGCCGGCAAAGAGCGGTGTGTAGCCGGAGAAGAGGAGCCAGACCAAGGCTGCCAGGGGAAGGAGGAGATGCCATTGTTCGGCGATTGCCGCCTTGGCCGAGGGCAGATCGGCTTTCGGCAGGCCGAGCAGGCCGTGTTTGCCAGCCTCCAGATGCACCATCCAGAAGGCGGAGGCGAAATAGAGGAGCGCCGGTATGACAGCCGCCTTGACGATCTCGTGATACTCGACGCCGAGCGTCTCGGCCATGATGAAGGCGACCGCGCCCATGACCGGCGGCATGATCTGCCCGCCCATCGAAGCGGTCGCCTCCACGCCGCCGGCGAAGGCCGGCCGATAACCGAACCTCTTCATTAACGGAATAGTGAACTGCCCGGTGGTCACGACATTCGCGACGCCGGACCCGGAGATGGTGCCCATGAGCCCGGAGGAGACGATTGCAACCTTTGCCGCGCCACCGCGCCGGCTCCCGACGAAGCTCAACGAGACGTCGGTGAAGAGCCGGATCATTCCGGCCTTCTCAAGAAAGGCGCCGAAGAGGATGAAGAGAAAGATGTAGGTCGAGGAAACGAAGGTCGGGATGCCGTAGATGCCCTCGGTCCCGTAGGCCATGTGGTCGATCACCTGCGAGACATCGTAGCCGCGATGATCAAGCGGCGGAGGCAGATATTCACCGAAGAGGCTGTAGGCGAGGAACAGGCCGGAGATGATCGGCAGGGCCGGGCCCATCAGCGCCCAGGCGGCGGCGAACACCACGGCGAGAGCAAGAACGCCGAAGGCGATGTCGCGCGGGAGGGGATCGCCCGCTCTCACGAGCAGGTCGGCATATTCATAGCACTGGTAGAAGGCCACTGCGGCGCCCAGCAAGGCAAGCCCCCAGGCAATTGCCTTGGCTAAGCCGCCACGCCTGGAAAGAACCGCGAGCAGCGGAAAGACGAGGACGGTAACGAAGCCGACGTGCACCGCACGCACGATCTGGCTCGGCAGGTCGACGAGATGCGCGGCAGTGGCGATCTGGAAAATGGAGAAGGCGAGCGCGATTGCAAACAGGGTCCGCCCGTCCCAGGTCTTTGGAAAGGCCTGCGTCAAGGCGTCGTGGCGCTGCAGTTCCGCGGAGGCGGGCTGACTTTGAACATTCAGGTTATCGTGCATGGATTCCTCCCGAAAATCCGAGCATCAGCGGGCGGCGCCGTAGCGCCGCCCGCTGTGCGGTTAGAGCAGGCCTTTTTCCTTGTAATAACGCTCTGCCCCGGGATGCAGGGGAACGGGCATGCCTTTCAGTGCGTCCTCGATACGGATCTGCGTCGCCGCACTGTGCGCCGCTTGGAGCGCCGGCAGGTTCTCGAAAAGCTGCTTCGTCATCTGATAGGCAGTGTCGTCGGAGACGTCCGAATGGGTGACGAGGAAGTTGACCACGGCGACCGTCTGCACATCGCTTTCCTGGCCCTGGTAGGTGCCGGCGGGAACGGTAGCGGCGACATAGGGCGCGCCGAGTTTTGCGGCGATCTCCTCGGGAACCGCAACCATCTGCACGTCGAGGGAGGTCGCCAGATCCTTGAAGGACGAGACGCCGAGGCCGGCGGACTGCAACGTCGCATCGAGCTGCCGGTTCTTCATCAGTTCCACGGACTCTGCAAACGGCAGATATTCGGTCTTGCCGAGATCGTCATAGCTCATGCCGGCCGCGGTGAGAATGGCGCGTGCATTCAGCTCCGTTCCGGACTTCGGCGCGCCGACGGAAAGGCTCTTGCCCTTGAGATCCGCAACGGTCTTGATGCCGGATTCCTTGGAAGCCATGATCTGGATGTAGTTCGGGTAGATGGCGGCAATGCCGCGCAGCTTGTCGAGCGGCGCCTTGAAGCCGGCTTCCGTATCGCCATCCCAGGCGAGCTTGACGGAATCGCCGAGAGCGAATGCGATCTCGCCGCGTCCCTGCTGCAAGAGGTTGAGGTTCTCGACCGAAGCTTTCGTCGCCTGCACCTGCGTGCGTGCACCCTCGATCTTCTCGCCATAGATCTTCGAAAGCGCGACGCCGAGTGGATAATAGACGCCCGAGGTGCCGCCGGTCAGGACGTTGATGAACTCGTCCGCCTTGGCCGAGGCGACGGAAAAGGCGATGGACGTGCTTGCGATTGCCGCGATCGCGGCGCGTTTCAATTTCCGATTCACAGAGATTCCTCCCGTTCGTTCATGCTGGGCGCGGATTGCCGGTCTCCCGATCCGGCCCGCCCCAATAGAGTAGCAAGATGCGGGCCAAGTCTAAATGCTTGAATTTGCAAGGACGGACACTAAATCGCTTGTCTATTCGGGCGGAATTCCGCCAGGCCCGCAGCGGCCCCGGGCAAGATTCTGCCGGCGCATCGGCCGCCATCGTACCTCGCCCGCTACGCTTCGCTACCGACAAGGCTGCAGCGCAGGGCGCTAGGGGTCATGCCCAGCGTCTGGCGACGTGGTGTAGGACGCCATTGCTCTACACGTCACAAACAACAGAAGCCCGTCCACCGGGACGGGCCTCTCGATCCGAGGGGGCGCCATTCGCGCTCCACATCGATGAGCTAGACGATGATCAGCACGATCTCCAGCGTCGATGGGTGGACGATGACGATCCGGCCGTCCGCCAGAACGAAGAACAGGTAACCCTCATAGGCCGGAACGACCCGGACGATGCGCTGCGGCAGGGGTCTCAGCCTGACCTTGATGGTCTCGGGAACGGCCACGCCCACGGAAACGTCGAAATCGACATCGATGGGTTCGACCTTTTCCTCACG
>JAPSJG010000553.1 GCA_031178305.1 Sinorhizobium sp. | reverse complement strand
GATGCCGCGCGCTGCAAGTGTCTGGATCGCGCCGCGTACCGTCTCGCGGCTGACGTGGAGCACGCTTGCCAGTTCCCGTTCGCCCGGCAGTTCGTCGCCTGGCCGCAGCATGTTGGTCGCGACCAGCACCATCAGCTTGTCGGCAATCACCTCGCGCGCGGTCCGGCGCTCAAGGCTCCGGCCGATCTTCGGCATCTGCGTGAGGACTGGACTGCCGTTCACTCTCACCCGCCTCCCACTGATCCACTGGTTGGTCCACCGGATCAGTATGATGAATAGACGACCGAATCAGCCGTCCGGTCAACCCCTCTTCGATGCCGCGCCGCATAAAAAATATGGCGCCGCCGTTTGCAGTGCATGATGACCGGACTGCCCGCTCACCCGTGATCGTGGTCTTCGTGGTCCTGATGTGAAGGCAATTCGAGCCCGAAGGCCTTCACAAGATCGTCAACCTGCGCCGGGGTCAGATAACGCGGATTGAGATTGCGGAGCAGCAGGTAGAGCTTTGCGGTTTCCTCCAATTCCTCGGTCGCGAACACCGCCGCTTCGAGACTTTCGCCGCCAACGACCGGCCCGTGATTGGCGAGCAGCACGGAGGAATATTTGCCTGCCAGCCCGCGGATCGCATCGGCAACTGCGGGATCTCCGGGACGATAGTAGGGCACGAGCGCCGTTTCGCCGGCACGCATCAGATAATACGGCGTCATCGGCGGCAGGGCTGCGCGCGGATCGATTTCGGGCAGCATGGTGAGCGCCACCGTATGGGTCGAATGCAGATGGACGATCGCCCGCGCGCTGCCGCGTGTCTCATAGAGGGCAGAGTGCAGCGGGATCTCCTTCGTCGGCTTGTCGCCGGAAACGAGCCGTCCTTCTGCGTCGAGCCGGGAGATACGGGCAGGATCGAGGAAGCCGAGCGAGGCATTGGTCGGTGTCACCAGCCAGCCGCCGTCGTCGAGGCGCAGGGATATGTTGCCCGAGGAGCCCGGAGTAAGCCCCCGCTCGAACAGGGAGCGGCCGTAGCGGCAGATTTCCTCGCGCAGACGCGTCTCGGACATGGGTGGGTCCTTTCAGGCTCAGGCGGTCGCGCCTTCGATGAGTTCGAAACCGAGGTCGACGACCTGCGACGGCGCGTTCGAAACGACGAGCTCGGCGGCCACCTGCCCTGTCACCACCCGGGGCGTGCGGATGGTCGAGAGCGGCTGCGGCGTTACCCGACCGATATCGAGGCCGTTATAGCCGAAGATCGCCAATTGCGAGGGGATCGAAATTCCTCGCGCGAGACAGTGGAAATAACCACCGATCGCCATGTCGTCGTTCGAGAAGTAGACGGCATCGAGACCAGGCGATCGGGCAAGCAGCTGTTCCAACCCCTGTCTTCCGCTTTCCACGGACGAGGGGCCCGCATTGATCTGCCGATCGACGAGCGGGAAACCGGCCATCTCCAGCGCCGCGCAGAAGCTGGCATAGCGCTTCCCGGCACGCGTGTCGCGCTCGAGATCATGGCCGACATATCCGACCCGGCGATAGCCGCGCCTCAACAGGAACGCGGCGCTTTCCCGGCCGGCGGTGCGGTTGGAAAAGCCGACCGCGATGTCCACCGGCTCGCCGTCCAGATCGAGCACTTCCACGACCCGGCGGCCGCTCGCCCGCAGCATTTTCCGCGTGCCCTCATTGTGCTCGAAGCCTGCAAGTATCACCGCCGTCGGCCGCCAGGCGAGCATCGCCGCAACGAGCGCCTCTTCGCGCCCCGGATCGTAGTCGGTAACAGCGAAAACAGCCTGGTGCTGGTTTGCCTCCAGCACGCCGCTCGCGCCGCGCAACAGGTCGGGAAAAACTATGTTCGACAGCGAGGGTATGACGAAGGCGACGAGACGCGAGCCGGCGGAAGCGAGCGTTCCGGCGATCCGGTTCGGCACGTAGCCGAGCCGCTCGACGGCTTCCATCACGCGGACCCGCGCCTTGCGGGAAAAGGAGCCTTCGTTTCGCAGGACACGTGAAACGGTGCTCTCGCCGAGGCCGGCGGCTTCGGCCACCTCGGCCAGCGTGACCGAAGCCATGCGTTTAATGTCCCCACTTTCTTTTGGTTCGCCGTCCATTTTCAAACACCGGTCCAGAGAAACTCCGCAGTTCCATCAATAGCGGAAAATTTTGGCAGCGCTACCAGAATTGATTG
>JAPSJG010000117.1 GCA_031178305.1 Sinorhizobium sp. | reverse complement strand
CCGAAGGCGGGCGTCGGTTTCGAGCTCGACGTGATCGCGGCCTGCTTCATTGGCGGCGCGTCCGCATCGGGCGGCGTCGGCAAGATCACCGGCGCGGTGATCGGCGCCTTCATCATGGGCGTGATGAACAACGGCATGTCGATCATGGGCATCGGTATCGATTACCAGCAGCTCATCAAGGGCCTCGTGCTGCTCGCGGCCGTGTTCTTCGACGTCTACAACAAGAACAAGGGCAAGGGCTGACCGGTTCTTCGGGTAAGCCCCGTCACACCGGCATATGAAGTGGCAGCCGCGAGGCTGCCGGAACTGGGCGGTCTGGAGCCGCCCTGGAAGTGGCGCCGCTTGCCTATGAGTTGAAGGGGCGCCGCCTCTATCCAAAGATGAGGAAGGACAGGAACGTGCTGATTTCTCAGGTCAGAATGCAAGACGGATCGATGGCGGTCGCGGTGCGGGCGCCGGGCGAAACGGCGCGCGCCGTCAAAGGCGCGACGAGCGTCTACGCCTTGGCGATGGAAGCGGCCAATGCCGGCAAGAGCCTGAAGGACGTCGTCGATGCCAAGGGGCTCGGCGAAGCGATCGATCTCGAGCAGGCCTATGCCGAGGGGCGAATGCTGCCGCCGATCACCCATCCCGATCCGGCGCATCTCCATTTGACCGGAACCGGGCTCACCCATCTCGGCTCCGCGGCCACGCGCGACGCCATGCACAAGAAGACGACCGAAGCGGCGGAAGAAACGCTGACCGATTCGATGAAGATGTTCCGCATGGGGCTTGAAGGCGGCAAGCCGAAGTCCGGCGAAAAGGGCGTCCAGCCCGAATGGTTCTACAAGGGCAACGGCACGGCCGCGGTCGCACCCGGTCAGCCGCTGACTTCGCCGCCCTTTGCCGAGGATGGCGGTGAAGAGCCGGAAATGGCCGGCATCTACGTTATTTCCGACAAGGGCGTGCCCTATCGGCTTGGCTTTGCGGTCGCCAACGAATTCTCCGACCACAAGACGGAACGCGTCAACTATCTCTGGCTGGCGCATTCCAAGCTCAGGCAGGCGAGCTTCGGCCCGGAGATCCGCATCGGCGCGGCGCCCGACGACATCCGCGGCACCTCGAGAATATGGCGCGGTGGCAAGCTCCTGTGGGAGAAGCCTTTCCTTTCCGGCGAGGCGAACATGTCCCACAGCTTCGCCAATCTCGAATATCACCACTTCAAATACGACCTCTTCCGCATGCCGGGCGACGTGCATGTGCACATGTTCGGAACCGCCACCCTTTCCTTCGGAGACGGCATCCGCACGGAGGCGGGGGACGTATTCGATATCGAGGCCGAAGGCTTCGGCCTCGCCTTGCGCAACCCATTGGCGGTCGCCGCCGAGGAAGAGATCGCCATACGTCAGCTCTGATGTACCTGCTATAGCAGCGATAGGCCGCGACGGGCGGCCGCTTGACAAAAAACAAGGAGGTTGAAGCCCATGACACTTCACCAGAACCTGATTGCCGGCGAATGGGTCGGCGGCGACGGTGTCGCCAACATCAATCCATCGAACACCAATGATGTCGTCGGCGAATATGCCCGCGCCACCGCAGACGACGCGAAGGCCGGGATCGCGGCGGCAAAGGCGGCCTTTCCGGCCTGGTCCCGCTCCGGTATTCTCGAACGCCACGCGATCCTCAAGAAGACCGCCGACGAGATCATGGCGCGCAAGGACGAACTCGGGCGGCTCTTGTCTCGCGAGGAGGGCAAGACGCTTGCCGAAGGCATCGGCGAGACCGTGCGTGCCGGGCAGATCTTTGAATTCTTCGCCGGCGAGTGCCTGCGGTTGGCCGGCGAGGTCATCCCTTCGGTTCGCCCGAATATCGGTGTCGAGATCACCCGCGAGCCGGTCGGTGTCGTTGGCATCATCACGCCTTGGAACTTCCCGATCGCCATTCCTGCCTGGAAGATCGCGCCGGCGCTTGCCTATGGCAACACCGTCGTCTTCAAGCCGGCCGAGCTGGTGCCGGGCTGCTCCTGGGCAATCGTCGACATCCTCCATCGAGCCGGCCTTCCAAAGGGCGTGTTGAACCTCGTCATGGGCAAGGGCTCGGTGGTCGGCCAGGCGATGCTCGATAGCCCGGACGTGCAGGCGATCACCTTCACCGGCTCCGTCGGTACGGGAAAACGCGTGGCGATGGCTTCGGTCGAGCATAACCGCAAGTTCCAGCTCGAAATGGGCGGCAAGAACCCGTTCGTCGTGCTTGACGACGCCGATCTTTCCGTTGCGGTCGAGGCGGCCGTCAACTCCGCCTTCTTCTCGACCGGCCAGCGCTGCACGGCCTCCTCGCGCATCATCGTCACGGAGGGCATTCACGACAAATTCGTCGCTGCCATGGGTGAGCGGATGCAGGGCCTCGTCGTCGACGACGCGCTGAAGCCCGGCACCCAGATCGGTCCGGTCGTCGACCAGAGCCAGTTGAACCAGGACACCGATTATATCGCCATCGGCAAGCAGGAAGGCGCGAAGCTCGCCTTCGGCGGCGAATTGATCACGCGCGACACGCCCGGCTTCTACCTGCAGCCGGCGCTCTTCACCGAGGCGCATAACCAGATGCGGATCGCGCGGGAGGAGGTCTTCGGACCGGTCGCCGCCGTTATCCGGGTGAAGGACTATGAGGAGGCGCTTGCCGTCGCCAACGATACGCCCTTCGGCCTTTCCTCCGGCATCGCCACGACGAGCCTCAAGCACGCGACGCATTTCAAGCGCAATGCCGAGGCTGGCATGGTGATGGTCAACCTGCCGACGGCCGGCGTCGACTTCCACGTGCCGTTCGGCGGCCGCAAGGGGTCCTCCTACGGTCCGCGCGAACAGGGCAAGTACGCGGCCGAGTTCTACACAACCGTGAAGACGGCCTACACGCTGGCTTGAGCCGGCGTGTTTGCCGCCCGCCCCGCCGGGGCCTGAAGGAAGGAAGAGATGAAGAAGAAAGCTGAGTGGCCGCGCAAGCTGCGTTCGCAGGAATGGTTCGGCGGGACGGGCAAGAATGCCATCATGCATCGCTCCTGGATGAAGAACCAGGGGCTCCCCGCCGACACCTTCGACGGCCGGCCGATCATCGGCATCTGCAACACCTGGTCCGAACTCACGCCCTGCAATGCACATCTGCGCGACCTCGCCGAGCGCGTGAAACGGGGCGTATACGAGGCGGGCGGCTTCCCGGTCGAGTTCCCGGTATTTTCGACCGGCGAAAGCACCCTCAGGCCGACCGCGATGATGTTCCGCAATCTCGCGGCGATGGACGTCGAGGAGGCGATCCGCGGCAATCCGGTCGACGGCGTCGTACTGCTCGGCGGCTGCGACAAGACCACGCCCAGCCTTCTGATGGGGGCGGCGAGCGTCGATATTCCGGCGATCGTCGTCTCGGGCGGCCCCATGCTCAACGGCAAGTGGCGCGGCAAGGATGTCGGCTCCGGCACGGCGATCTGGCAGTTCTCGGAAATGGTCAAGTCCGGCGAGATGACGCTGGAGGAGTTCATGGACGCCGAGCAGGGCATGGCCCGTTCTGCGGGAAGCTGTATGACGATGGGCACTGCCTCGACCATGGCGTCAATGGCCGAAGCGCTCGGCATGACGCTATCCGGCAATGCCGCCATTCCCGCCGTCGACGCGCGCCGCCGGGTGATCTCGCAGCTCACCGGCCGCCGCATCGTCGAGATGGTGAAGGAGGATCTGAAGCCCTCCGACATCCTGACGAAAGAGGCCTTTGAAAACGCCGTCCGCGTCAACGGTGCCGTCGGCGGCTCGACCAACGCGGTGCTGCACCTTCTCGCTCTCGCCGGGCGCGTCGGCGTCGATCTTTCGCTCGACGATTGGGACAGGCTCGGCCGAGACGTGCCGACGATCGTCAACCTGCAGCCCTCTGGCAAATATCTGATGGAGGAATTCTATTATGCCGGCGGCCTGCCGGTGGTGATCAAGGCGGTCGCCGAAATGGGGCTCCTGCACAAGGAGGCGATCACCGTCAGCGGCGACACGATCTGGAACGACGTCAAGGGCGTCGTCAACTACAATGAGGATGTGATCCTGCCATGCGAAAGGGCGCTGACCAAGTCGGGCGGCATTGCCGTGCTGCGCGGCAACCTCGCGCCGCGCGGCGCGGTGCTCAAGCCTTCCGCCGCCTCGCCGCACCTGATGCAGCACAAGGGCCGCGCGGTCGTCTTCGAGAGCATCGAGGACTATCACGCCCGCATCAATCGCGATGACCTCGACATCGACGAGAACTGCATCATGGTGCTGAAATATTGCGGCCCGAAGGGTTATCCCGGCATGGCCGAAGTCGGTAACATGGGGCTGCCTCCGAAGGTCCTGAAGAAGGGCGTCACAGATATGATCCGCATTTCGGATGCGCGCATGTCGGGAACCGCCTATGGCACCGTTATCCTCCACACGGCACCGGAAGCCGCCGAGGGCGGACCGCTGGCGCTGGTCGAGAACGGCGACCTGATCGAGGTCGACATCCCGAACCGCTCACTGCATCTTCATGTTTCGGACGAGGAACTTGCCCGTCGCCGAGCGGCCTGGGTCTCGCCGGTGAAGCCGCTCACCGGCGGCTATGGGGGCCTCTACATCAAGACCGTCATGCAGGCAGACACCGGTGCCGACCTCGACTTCCTGATCGGCGCGCGCGGATCGGTCGTCGAGCGCGACAGCCATTAACTCCGCCCAGATAGACGGTCCCTTGAATCGCAGCCGATTTGAGGGATCGAGACTGCTGCTCCGTGCTTTGACGCGAGACACTCAGGGGCGCAATTACAAAGTCTGCACATCCTATTCCGGGCAGCTCAATGAAACTTATTAGCGTGTTCTGACTTATCGGTGCAATCGGGCCGTTCAGGCCTGTATTGCTCAGGAGAACGAACATGCGCAAGAGAGTCGCAATTGCTTCTTTCGGTCTGTTGGCAACGGTCGTCGTAACGCCATCCTTCGCTCAGAGCGTTGGCGGGCGCACTGCGGCCAATGTCGATGTATCGATTGGAGGCTCGAACGGCGTGAACGCCGATGCGGGTGCGTCGCTGGGCGCCGGCGCAAATGCTGACGTGGACGCATCGGTCGGCGGATCGGACGGTGCGACTGCCTCCGCGTCCGCGTCGGTCGGAGGTGGTCAGGGTATCAATGCGAATATCAAGTCGGGTTCGGGTCAGCGAAATGGCACTAACGCTGCCGCAGTTCTCGCACTTGGCGGCGGCAACGGCGCCAACGCCGCCGTGACCGCCAGCGCCGGTGGCAACGATGGGTCGGGTGCTGTCGTCGACGATGGTTTCAGCGATGCCGGCATCTTCGCACTTGAGACTGTAACAGGACCCGCTGGCGGCGTAGCCGGTCCGGCTGCCAACGACGGCACCGGCGCACCCGGCAGCGCGTCAATCGCCGCTTTCAACGCCATGCCCGCGGATGAACGGCGCATGGTGATCAAGCGCTGTCGTGATGTGGTGAACGGCGGTTATGACAGCGGGCTCGTCTCGCTCTGCCGGCTGCTGCAGGCGTCTGCGTCGCGCTAGGCAGCGGAAACTTGGCTTTGTGCTTGAGTTTTGCACCTCACCCTAGCCTCTCCCGCACGCGGGGAGAGGGGATATTGCGGCGGCGGTTGCCGCGAGTCTCCTTCTCCCCGCTAGCGGGGAGAAGGTGGCCGTCAGGCCGGATGAGGGGCCTAGCCGGTATCCTGCCTTACAGGCTCACGACTGGCCCTGGTTGCTCTGGCCTTGACTCTGCGCCTGCTGTTGCTGCTCGACCGTCACCGCCACCTTCAGCGTTTCATTGGCAACACCATGAACCAAACCTGACACCGGTGCGGCGTCGCGGTAGCAAAGACCCGAGGCGAGCCGGACATAGCGGTCGTCGGGGCAGATCTTGTTGGCGGGGTCGAAGCCGACCCAACCCAAGCCGGCGATATGCACGTCGGCCCAGGCATGGCTCGCAGTCTGCTCGGGATGGCCTTCCACCATCAGATAGCCGGAGACATACCGGGCCGGCAGCCCCAGCGTGCGCGCGGCGGAGATGAGAATGTGGGCGTGATCCTGACACACGCCTTTGCCGCGCTCCAAAGCGTCCTCGGCCGTAGTTCGCGTGTGAGTCTCGCCGGCCTTGTATTCGACGGTTTCGTGGATCGTCGCCATCAGCGCGTGCATGCGCTCGAGCTCGGTTGCGCCTTCGACCGATCTCGCGAGCTCGCGGACCCGTCTGCCCGCTATGCTCAACGGCGTTTCACGCAGATAGAGCCATAGCGGCACGTAGGACTGGTGCGGGCCCAAGACGCCAGCCTTGTCTTGGGTGTCGACCTCGCCGCTCGCCTCGATCCGGAAGCTCGTCCGGTCTCCATCGATGCTCACGAGGTGCGTGCGATTGCCGAAGTGATCCTCATAGGCGACCTCGACGACGGCACCCTCGACAAGCGTTCGCCAGTTCAGGATCGTCTGGCCGGGTTGGCTCGTCGGCGTCAGGCGCAGCCGCTGCAGCGCGTAGGGCACCGGTTCATCATAGTGATACTCGGTCGTGTGGCTGATCTTCAGGTGCATCCCACTCTCCCAAGCCTCAGTGGTAGAACCGGTAGCCGTCGGTGATTTCCTGCCCCAGACGGTTGTTGTGGCTGATGAACTCTTCCAGATATTCGTGAAGACCCTGGTCCATGATGTCGTCGATCGAGCGGCTGCGGAGCGATTCCAGCGTCTGTTCCGCCGTCTCGTGGGCCGCGTGCCTCTCGCCATATTCGCGCGCGAGATAGCCGAGATTGCTGGCGATCTTCTCGTAGCAATAGGCGAGCGAGCGCGGCATGCGGCCGTTCGAGATCAGGAAGTCGGCGATATTCGCCGGCTTGAGCTCGGCATCGTAGACCCAGCCATAGGCGCGGTGCGCGGAAACCGAGCGCAGGATCGATTCCCATTGCACATTGTCCATAGACGATCCGACGGCGGAGACCGCCGGGAGCAGCACATAATATTTCACGTCGAGAATGCGGGCTGTGTTGTCCGCCCTCTCGATGAAGGTGCCGATGCGCGAGAAGTTGAAGATTTCGTTCCGGAGCATCGTGCCGTGGAAGGCGCCGCGGATAAGGCCGGTGCGCCGCTTGATCGCATCGATGACCTCGGGCATGTCGGCGGGCCGCACCTTCCTGGCGAGGCTCTCCTTCATCTCGATCCAGCATTCGTTGGTCGCTTCCCAGGTCTCGCGGGTTAGCGCCGTGCGGACCATGCGGGCATTGTGGCGGCCCGCCTCGATGCAGGACATGACGCTTGATGGGTTGGCGCGGTCGCGTAAGAGGAAGTCGATGGCGTCGCTGCTCGTCAGCCTGTCGTGCACCTGGTCGTAAAGCTCGCGCACGCCGGCGCTCTGCAGCACGCCTTCCCAATCGTCCTCCGTCGCTTCGCTGCGCGTCAGCGACATGCGCAGGCCCGCATCGATCAGCCGGGCGCCGTTCTCCGCGCGCTCGATATAGCGGAACATCCAGTAGAGGCCGTTCGCAGTTCTTCCCAACATGGGCTCAGTCCTCCAGTACCCAGGTATCCTTGGTGCCGCCGCCCTGGCTGGAATTCACCACCAGCGAGCCCTCCTTCAGCGCGACGCGCGTCAGGCCGCCGGGAATGATCTGCACCTTGTCGGAGACGAGGACGTAAGGACGCAAGTCCACATGCCGGGGCGCAATGCCCTTGTTGACGAGGATCGGCACGGTCGAGAGCGACAATGTCGGCTGCGCGATATAGTTGCCGGGGCGCTCCTTCAGCTTCTCCGCGAAGGCGGCGCGTTCCCTTTTCGTCGCTGTCGGACCGACGAGCATGCCGTAGCCGCCCGAGCCGTGCACTTCCTTGACAACGAGTTCCTCCAGATGCTCGAGCACATATTTAAGGCTCTGCGGTTCGGAGCAGCGCCAGGTCGGCACGTTTTCGAGCAGCGGCTTGCGGCCGGTATAGAACTCGACGATCTCCGGCATGTAGGAGTAGATCGCCTTGTCGTCGGATATGCCGGTGCCGGGTGCATTGGCGATGGTGATGTTGCCGGCGCGATAGACATCCATGATGCCCGGAATGCCGAGTGCCGAATCCGGTCGGAAGCTCAGCGGATCGAGGAAATCGTCGTCGACGCGGCGATAGAGCACGTCGATCGCCTCGTAGCCGCGGGTCGTGCGCATCTTCACCTTGCCGTCGAGGACACGCAGGTCCGAGCCCTCGACCAGCTCGACGCCCATCATGTCGGCGAGAAAGGCGTGCTCGTAGAAGGCGGAGTTGTAGATGCCGGGGGTCAGGACGGCGACACGCGGCTTGCCGGTGCAGCCGGGCGGGGCGAGCGAGGCCAAGCTCTGGCGCAGCAGATAGGGATAGTTTTCCACCGGCCGCACGCGGTTCTGGTGGAACAGCTCCGGGAACATCTGCATCATGGTTTCCCGGTTTTCCAGCATGTAGCTGACGCCCGAGGGCGTGCGGGCATTGTCCTCCAGCACGTAGAAATGATCCTCGCCGGTGCGCACGATGTCGGTGCCGACGATATGGGTATAGACGCCGCCCGGCGGACGGAAACCAATCATCTGCGGCAGGAAGGCATCGTTCTTCTCGATCAGCTCGCGCGGAATGCGGCCGGCGCGGATGATCTCCTGCTTGTGGTAGATGTCGTCCAGGAAGGCGTTGAGCGCGATCACCCGCTGTTCGATGCCCTGGGCGAGCCTGCGCCATTCGCGGCCGGAAATGATGCGGGGAATAAGATCGAAGGGAATGAGCTTTTCGGAGGAATCCGCATGTCCGTAGACCGCGAAGGTGATGCCCGTCTTACGGAAGATGTTTTCGGCTTCCTTAGATTTCGCTATGAGCCGGTTTCGGTCCTGGCTGGCATACCATTCATGATAGGTCGAATATGGCTGGCGCGGGCTGGTGTCCGCATTCATCATTTCATCAAATGCCAAAGGCGTGGTCCCCTTATTTTTCGGCCATTTGAGTACATCGTTTGACGCAATGCAAGAAGCGTGCACATTCGCCGGCGAAGAATTTTGCGCCGCTTGCTGGCTCGCGTTGAAAGCGGCTGGCTTCGTGTCGTCGGGCCATGGGCAGTGCAACTCGCGCTTTCCGCGGTTGCGGGGTTTCAATGGGTGGTCGATAAATGGGCAGTTGCCTTGTTTTTCGACGGTTGCAGTGAACGCTTGCGGTGGCGACTTCCGCGGGGCGCCAAATCGGGCGAAAAAGAGTAAAATGGCCGCCGCTTGCAGGCGGCGCCTGGACGGAGGCAGGCGCAGGAGGCGTGATGGAAGCAGTGTATGAAATCGTCGAACGGCCGGCGCAACGGATCACCGGCCGCTGCTGGGAGGGGACATTCGTCGAAGCGGCCGACGGCGCAATCCATCGGCTGATCGCCGAGGCACAGGAGCATCGACGCGTCAGCCATCCTCGGGACCGCTCCGCCTTGATCGGCCTCTCCTGGGATGTCCGACCCGAGAGTTTCCGTTATCTCGTCGGCTATGTCGGTGAGGATTCCTCGACTTTCGA
>JAPSJG010000116.1 GCA_031178305.1 Sinorhizobium sp. | reverse complement strand
GGTGGAAGCAATTGACGTCGGTACGACCGGCCAGGAAGTCGTATATGACGATGGTACGACGAAGTGGGGCGTTGATACGACTGCCGCGCCAGCTACCAACGTTGATGCTCCGTCTTCCATTGCCAATATCGACATCACCGCGCTGACTTCCCAAGAGCTTGATGCTCTCATTGCGGGCGTCGACGAAGCGCTCACCGACATGACAAGTGCGGCTGCCGACCTCGGCTCAATCGGAATGCGCATCGACCTCCAGAGCGAGTTCGTCTCCAAGCTGACCGACTCGATCGACTCCGGCGTTGGCCGCCTCGTCGACGCCGACATGAACGAGGAATCGACCCGCCTGAAGGCCCTGCAGACGCAGCAGCAGCTCGCCATCCAGTCGCTGTCGATCGCCAACACTTCCTCGGAAAACATCCTCACCCTCTTCCGTTAATCGGATCAGGACCGGGGATAAGTTCCCTCCCGTCGAAATGGAAACCGCGCTTCGCAAGAGGCGCGGTTTTTTGCGTCGCCCAATGGGCGCGCAACAACCCAGCACCCGCGTCGGTCCTCCACTTTCGCCACTTAACTCTTTCTTCATCTATCCTAATCATTCCTTAACGCCGTTAACGCTTTGTTAACCTTTTCTCGTTAACGCTTCGTTAAGGACGACGGTCTGGCCGCCCAGGGCAAAGGAGGCGCCAGCGCGCATGACGCCCCACTGTCGCTGCCGGGCTCTCACCCGGATGCTCCTTTCCCCCAACAGGGCAAACATCAATGACCAGCATTTTGACCAATCCAGCCGCCATGGCTGCATTGCAGACCCTGCGCGCGATCAATCGAAACCTCGAAGTCACCCAGGGCCGAATCTCCTCCGGCTATCGGGTTGAGACCGCGGCCGACAACGCCGCCTACTGGTCGATCGCGACCACGATGCGCTCCGACAATTCGGCGCTCGATACCGTTCATGATGCGCTCGGCCTGGGGGCCGCCAAGGTCGACACCTTCTATGCCGGACTTGATACCGTCGTAGAGGTCATGAGCGAGATCAAGGCCAAGCTCGTGGCTGCGGCGGAGCCCGGGGTCGACAAGGACAAGATCAACTCGGAAATGACTCAGCTGAAAAATCAGCTGGTCTCGGCCGCGCAGTCGGCCTCCTTCTCCGGCGAGAACTGGCTCTATAACGAGGCAGCGGCGGCGATCGGCACGAAGTCCGTCGTAGCCTCCTTCAACCGAAGCGCCGACGGCAGTGTTACCGTCTCGAAGCTCGACTACGACACGTCCACATCCGTGCTCGTGGATGTGCAGGATGCAAGCCGCGGCATGCTCACCAAGGCGGTGGACGCGGACGCCCTTGACCCGAATACGACAGGTACGCCGCGGGAATACTACCTGCTTGCGGTCGGCACTGCTCCCGCGGGCGCGACCGAGATCGAGCTCGACAACGCCACGACGGATGCCGATCTGACCGATATGATCCGCGTCGTCGATAACCTCATACAGCAGTTGACCGACTCCGCCTCGACCCTCGGCGCGATCAGCAGCCGCATCGAAATGCAAGACGGCTTCGTGGCGAACCTGATGGATGTGATCGACAAGGGTGTCGGCCGCCTGGTCGACGCGGACATGAACGAGGAATCGACGCGGCTCAAGGCGCTGCAGACCCAGCAGCAGCTCGGCATCCAGTCGCTATCTATCGCGAACACCAACTCCGAGAACATCCTGCGCCTGTTCCAGCAATAACGGCTGGTCCGCCATGAGTGGCGGAGTGAGGCAGTGAAGGGAAATGATGGCGGTAAGCTCTTGCGCTTCTGGCCTGTTTAGCCATCGGCGGCCCCTCACCCTAGCCCTCTCCCCGCGCGCGGGGAGAGGGGACTGGCGCTACCCGCTTCCTTTCCCGAAGATCTACTAGCGGATAGGGGCGAGACGGTGCCGCAGGTCTCTTCTCACCGCGGGCGGGGAGAAGGTGCCGGCAGGCGGATGAGGGGCGGCGGATAGCCAGAACGGGTAGGGGCGCATTTCATATTTGCAGTTCTTCCGCCGTGCCGCCGGTCATCGGCGCGGCCGGAAGCCGGTTGGACCGCGCTATTGCCCTGGCGCGGTCCAACACCTTCATTTTCGCACAAGTTTGACCCGATAGCCTTTCCTCGCAGTCGTATGATTGCCGGCCAAGATGGATTGCGCCGCCGCTTGCACCGGTCGTTCGAATGGATCGCCTACCGCGAACCGGTGCTATCGAAAATGTGGGGTCCCGTCGCTGTCTGTCGCGACCGGGACCGAGGGAGACATCTAAGACGTGTCAGGCTCTTTCGATATCCGGGGCAAGGGGCTGTCTCTGCCGGCAAGGCCGAGCGCGCCGGCATTCGCCGCGCGCGGCGCTGTGGGGCGGAGGCGCCCATGAGTGCGTCGCTTTCCCGCTATCTCAAGGATTTCAGCGCGCCGAAGATCGAGCTCACGCGCATGCCACCGAAATTTTTTCCGGATCTCGACGGAGGCGTTTCCGCCAGCGGATCCGGCGAGAGACCCATGATGCCCGAAATCGACATCGATGCCGAGCGCCGCGCGGCCTTCGAAGAGGGCCGCGCCGAGGCGACCGGCGAACTCGTGGCCGAGCACCAGCGTGAGATTGCCGAACTGAAAGCCCGTCACATGGGGGAAATCGAGGCTTTGTCGCGGCGCCTGGAGGGGGAGGTGGCGCACAAGCTGGCCGCCCAGTTCGCCGAGATGACGGAGCGGCTGGCATTCGCGCTCGGGGACCAGACGGCGCGGGTGCTGGCGCCGGTCATGGAGGAAGCGCTGCGTGCGAGCGCCATCGAGAACCTCGCGAGCATGGTCCGCCAAGGTATGGCCGCGGGCGAAGGCCTTGCAATTACCGTAAGGGGACCGGCTGCCCTTTTTGAGGCGCTGAAGCGGCATCTCCCGGACGAGACGATGGTGTTCCGCCATGTCGAGACCGCCGATGTCGATCTCGCAGTTGAATTCGGTGACGCGATTCTGGTCACAAGGATGGCGGCCTGGTCCGACACCGTCCGGAAGGTTTTGGCATGAGTAACGAGAGCCATCACAACGGCAAGAACGAAATCATCGTCGTCAAGCGCAGCGGCCGTGGCTCTGGCGATCACCACGGCGGTGCGTGGAAGATCGCTTATGCCGACTTCATGACCGCGATGATGGCCTTCTTCCTTGTCATGTGGCTGATCAACGCCGCGAACGAGGAGACCAAGGCGGCAATCGCTGCCTATTTCAATCCCGTGCAGCTCACCCAGGAGAAGCCGTCCGAGAAGGGGTTGAAGGATCCCGCAAAGGATGCCCAAGGTGAGGAGACGCAGCAGCGCTCGAAGGCTGAAGGCGAGCAGGCGAAATCCGGCGGCACCGCCAGGACCGGCGATCAGTTGACCGCGACTTCGGGGGAAGAAACGCAATATTCCGACGCCGATTTCTTTGAAAATCCCTATTCGGTTCTTTCCGAGATCGCCCGGGAGGTCGGTCAGCAAGCCAATATCAGCTCCAAGGGTGACGGCGGCGCAGCACAGTCCGGTCCCGCGACCGGCGCCGATGGCGGCGAGGCCTATCGCGATCCTTTCGATCCGGATTTCTGGACAAGGCAGGTCGAGGTCAAGAACGCCGGCAACGCGAAAGATGGCGCCGACCTGACGGCGGGGCGGAATACCGAACCCGGCCCGGAGGCAGAGCAACAGCCTGCCGACGGCAAGAAGCCCGTCGAACTTGCGGCCGAGAGTGAACATAAGGACCGCAAGGGCGGACAGGCGCCCGGTGACGAGGCGCAAGCGCAGGACCAGGAGCAAGAGAACCGGAGGCAAGCCGACACGCTTGAGGCGGAAATCCGGAAGGCGGTGGGCGGCGAGGCCGGACGGCTGCTCGAGGGACTCGCAGTGACGCCGGCGGAGGGCGGGCTGCTGGTCACGATCAGCGAACAGACGGACGCGCCGATGTTCGCCATTGGCTCTGCCGTGCCGCAAAAGGAACTCGTGCTCGCCATGGAGAAGATCGGCAAGCTGCTCGCCGGGCGTCAGGGCGCCGTCGCCATCAGGGGGCACACGGACGGGCGACCATTCAAGGACGGGACCTATGACAACTGGCGCCTGTCGGCGGCGCGCGCCCAGAGCGCCTATTACATGCTGGTTCGCGGCGGCCTCAAGGAAGAGCGCGTCAGCCAGATCAGCGGCTTCGCCGACCGCCGCCTGCAGGTTCCCGACGATGCCTATGCGCCCGCCAACCGGCGGATCGAGATCCTGTTGCAGGCGGGGCAGGGTTGAATTGAAATGTTGAAGCGGTTGCGCAGCATTCTGGTGACATCGGTTCTGACGGTCCCGCTCGCGATCGGGTTCGCACGGGCCAACGAGACGGGAGAACTCGCGCCCTACAAGTTGACCCGGTCGCTGCAATATATCCAGGATTCCGTGGTGCTCGGCGATCACTCCGCGATCGAGATGCAGCGTTTCATACTGGGCGAGATCGACAAGCGCCTGCGGACTGCCGATCAGTCCCTGTTCCGGGATCCCCGCAATGTCGATGCGGCGCTCGTCTATGTCATGAGCGGCGGCAATCCGGAGACGCTCGACCTTCTGACGGACCGGGATGTCGAGGGCAATTTCGATTCGCGCGTCACCGACTCCCTGCGGCAATATCTGCGCGGCAAGGGACCGCTGATCGTCGAGACACTCTCCAAGGCTGCTCCCGAATATAAGAATTCCTTCATTGGTCCCTACGTCTTCCTGATTCTCGGCAACGCCACGTCGCAGCAGAATCCGGTCACCGCGATGAAATATTACGACTGGGCGCGTTTGACGGCACCGGGCTCCATCATCGAGGAAGCGGCGCTTCGCCGTTCCGTGGCGCTCGCGACAGAGGCCGGCGATCCCGAGAAAGGCTTCCATTACGCGCTGAATTATGCGCGGCGCTATCTGACGTCGCCCTATGCCAGCCAGTTTGCCGACGTGTTCGTCGAACTGGCGGTCGGCCATTTCGGCGAGGCGGCCGAGCAGAGGGTCGCAGAGGTTCTTGGATTTATGGATCCGCCGCGCCAGCGCGAGGTCTATCTGCGCGTTGCGCGGCGGGCGGCGATCGCCGGCCATCAGCCGCTGGCGCTGCTCGCGTCCAGACGCGCCGAAGAACTGGCCGGGGCCAGCGGTTCGCAATCGCAGATGCTGGCGAGCTTCTATCAGGGGCTCGCTTCCGTTCCGTCGGACGACGTTTTCGCTGCGGCGCAGACGATCTCGGCCATTCCAGAAGAAAAGCTGTCTCAGCGCGACCGTGCCTTGCGGCAGGCGGCAAAGGCGATTGCCGATGCGGTCGTTCGACCACCACAGGATGTAAGTCCCGCGCAAGCGTCCCTGGCTACACCGAAAAAAGACCTTGGCAACGAAAGCGAGCCGGGACCGGAGGAAACGGGAAGCGGCATGAGCCCTTTTGCCCCCCCTGCCGAGGCTGCTACGCGCGATGCGCCAGGCGGCCCCGAGATCGCCGCGTCGACCGACCCGGCTTTCGATGATTTCCTGGCGGGCGGCCTATCCAAGCTCAAGGAGATCGATGCGCTCCTGGAGGAGGAAGTACAATGAACCCTCTTGAACAGACTTTGCGTGCGCCTGCCGCCTCGGGTAAGTCCGGCGCGCGGCAAGGCGGAAAGGACCAACTCGCAGGCGAGCCCGGAGCCTTCGAGAGCGCGGTTGCCGATGCCGGCCGCCAGAGGACACAGGGAGATGGCGCTACGTCAGGCACAGCCGGCGAGCTGGCCGGAACCGGGCAAGCGGATGTCGACAGTCGCGGGGCCGGCATAGCGATCGCGGGCGATAAGCTTGAAGCAAATTCCCGCTTTTCGGCTGCGTTCCAGCAAACGCCGTCCGAGAAGGAGCATTCATCGCAGGCGGTCAACGATCGTCAGAGTGTGGCGCGCCTGCAGCCACTGGCCGGCAAGGCGAAGCGATCGGGCAGTGAAGCCGCCGAGCATCGGGAACATGCGCTTGGCGCCAAGGCAAAAGGCCCCTCGCACGGGCAGATCTCGGAGCGTGCCACGGCAAGGGGCGAAGCCGTCGGCGAAGAGACGCGGGACGTCGGCACCGATTCGCGCGGTTTGGCGGAAGCGACGGGCGAAGCGCACGGCAATGAGATAGCGCGCGCTGCTCCCGACTCCGCCGGGCCGGCAAAGGAAGCCGTCAGCGATCTGCTGACCTTGCTCGGCGGTCCGGCGCAGGTGCCGGCGAGCATGTCGGCGGAAGGCAAGGCCATGCGTGCCTCGATCGATGGCGTGGCCACTGGACAGTTCGCGAAGGTCGCCGGCAGCGCATCGGCCGAGCTTGCGGCCAGCAGTGACGTGGATTCCGGGAAGCAGCCCGACGAGGCGGCCCCGGACCGGCTCTTCCGCTTCGCTCGCGCCGACGGCACGGGACAGGCCGTGTCGATGAACATCTCCAAGGACGGCGAGCGCGTCGTCGAGAATGGCGGATCCTCGGGGGCGGCACGGGCCGAAACCGTAACGGTTCTGGAAGCGCGCCGCTATCTCGGCGTGGCGATGAACGCGAATTCGGCGTCGGCCGCGAGCGCGATCGCCGGTGACGGCGAATGGGCGCGTGCCCTCCAGTCCAGTTCGCTGACGCAGCCGGAGACGTGGAACCAGGCTGGCAAGGTGCTGAACACGCTCAAGATCCAGATGCACCCGATTGAGCTCGGCACGGTGACGGCGACGCTGCGCCTGAAGGATGAAGAGCTTCACGTCGAGCTGAAGGTGGAAACCGGCGAGGCGTTCCGTCAGCTGCGTGACGACCAGAGCGAAATGGTAAAGGCTCTGCGCGCTCAAGGCTTTGCCGTGGACCAGGTGAACGTCACGTTCAACGGCGGCAGCGATGCGTCGAGCGGCGGCGGTTCCCAGGCGCAGGCACAGTTTGAGCAGCCGGGCCAGGAGCGCGCCGGCGACGGTGGCAGCCAGGGACATCAGCGGCAGGACGGCGGCCGGGTCGATATGGCAGAGGGATGGACGGGGAATGACGGAACGGATGAGGCGTCGATTGGTGCTGAGCGCGCTCGCACTGGTGACGTCTACATGTAGCGCCTTTGCAAGCGCAGGCGTCTGCGAACGCGAGATCGTTTCCGCGGCCGCCAAGTACGGCATACCGACCGGCATACTCTACTCGGTCGGCTTGACCGAGACGGGCCGCAAGGGTTCCCTTCAGGCCTATGCGATGAACATCGAGGGCAAGGCCTATTTCGGGACCAGCATTGAGGATGTTCTGGCGCGGTTCGACGAGGCGCGTGCGCGGGGCGCCAAGCTCATCGATCTCGGTTGCATGCAGATCAATCATCACTTCCATGGCGAACATTTCGGTTCCCCGGGGGAGATGCTTGATCCGCACCGGAATGTCGAATATGCCGCGCGCTTCCTATCCAACCTGCGGGCGCGGCACGAGAGCTGGACGATGGCCGTCGCACGCTATCATGCCGGACCTAACAACGATCCTGCGCAGAAGAAATACGTCTGCCGGGTCATCGCCAATCTCGTCGCGACTGGCTACGGCAAGTGGACGCCGAACGCCAAGCAGTTCTGCCGTTAGCTATCAAAAGTTGCATATCTGACGTTCTTGCCTCATTGTGGCGACAATGCGGAGAGATTGTGACTGCAAGGCCTTTCGTCGAATGGCGTTAACTTTTCCACACTGAATTAGTGTCATGATTAACGAGTACCCACTAAATATAGATCAAATCGGCACGCATTCCTTAATCAACTATTAAAAACCCCCATTAATTTTAACTAGTTGTTCGTGAATCCCACGATTCGTACCTCTCAATCAGTAGGACACCCATACTGATTCGGAGGCGGACGAATGATCGTGGTGGTTGATGAAAGAGAGCTTGTGAAGGACGGCTACACGTCCCTGTTCGGACGCGAGGGAATTCCCTCGACCGGATTCGACCCGAAGGAATTCGGCGAATGGGTGAATACCGCGGCCGATTCCGACATCGATGCGGTGGAGGCGTTCCTGATAGGCCAGGGCGAGAGCGCGCTGAGCCTTCCGCGTGCGATCCGCGATCGCTCCGAGGCTCCCGTCATCGCAATGAGCGATACGCCGTCGCTGGAAACCACGCTGGCGCTGTTTGACTGCGGCGTCGACGACGTCGTGCGCAAGCCGGTCCATCCGCGAGAAATCCTCGCGCGTGTCGCGGCGATCCGCCGGCGCCTCAAGGCGATCGCCAACTATACGGATATCGGGGCAATCCGCGTCTTCGCCGACGGCCGCGATCCGGAGATCAACGGCGAGGTCTTCGCCCTGCCGCGGCGCGAGCGGCGCATTCTCGAATATCTCGTCGCCAACCGGGGCCGCCGCGTCTCCAAGTCGCAGATCTTCAACGCCATCTACGGCATCTTCGACGAGGACGTCGAGGAGAACGTCGTCGAGAGCCATATCAGCAAGCTGCGCAAGAAGCTGCGCAAGAAGCTCGGTTTCGACCCGATCGATTCCAAGCGCTTCCTTGGCTACTGCATCGACTGGAACTGAGGGCTGCGGACTAAGACAGGTTCACGCAAGGCCGGGCTTCTAGTCTGCGATCAAAGCAGGAAACGAGGATCGACATGAGTCTTTTCGGTAGCATGAGAACGGGCGTTTCAGGCATGAACGCCCAGGCCAACCGCCTCAGCACGGTGGCTGAAAATATCGCAAACTCCAGCACGGTCGGATACAAGCGTGCGTCGACCGAATTTTCCTCGATGATCCTGCCGTCGAGCAACGGCTCCTATAATTCCGGCGGCGTTCAGACGCAGGTCCGCTACAGCATTTCGGATCAGGGGGCGACGACCTTCACGACCTCGGCAAGTGACCTTGCGATCAGCGGCGGCGGCTTCTTCATTGTCGAGGGCGCCAACGGTCAGGAATATCTGACGCGCGCCGGGGCTTTCGTCCAGGACGATCAGGGCAATCTCGTCAACGCCGCCGGCTTCACGCTGATGGGCTATGAATACGAGGCTGGCGTCGATCCGACCGTCGTCGTCAACGGCTTCGACGGCCTGACCAAGGTCAATCTCGCCTCGGAAGGCCTCACGGCGGCGGGCTCGACCGAGGGATTGATGGGCGCGAACCTGCCCTCGGGTGCTGCGAATGGCGACGTATTCCCGACCTCGCTCATAGTTTACGACAGTCAGGGCAACACCCGCATCCTGGATTTCAACTATGAAAAGCTTGCCGATAATCAGTGGGAGCTCGAGGTCATCGACCGAACATCGAGCACCTCGCTCGGCACCGCGACACTCGACTTCGACGCAAACGGCGTGCTGACCACGTCGCCGGCGACCCTGACCCTGAACGGTGGAGCGATCAGCCCGATTGCCGGCACCGGCGCCGTCCTCAACAATATCGTCGTAGACTTCTCGAAAACGACCCAGCTCGGAACCGCTTTTACGCCGGATGGCGGCAAGATCGACGGCAACGCGCCCAGCAAGGTTTCCGGGTACCAGATCGACACGGATGGCATCGTCTATATCAAATATGCCAATGGCGAGCTCGAGCCGCGCTACCGCATCGCCCTTGC
>JAPSJG010000552.1 GCA_031178305.1 Sinorhizobium sp. | reverse complement strand
GCCGCAATCATCGATTTCGATCTCGACGATCCAGCAATCCGGGTCGAAGCGAACCTCGGATAGCAGGGCACTGTCGATCTCCTCCGCCTCGGCGTCCCGCACCCTAATTTCGAACTTGCGCGCGGTATCGCCCTCGTCTCCGAAGAAACTTTGCGGCGCCGGGGCGTAGAGCGTCTCAGTCCCAAGGCGCGTGCGTTGGCGGACGAAAATTGCCCCAGCCTCCTCGGCGCCTTTTCGCAGCACCGCCGCATAGCCGCCACTGGCAAAGACGCGGCGCAAAAGCGATGAGACGAATATGTGGGATTTGAGGCGCATCAAAGGCTGATACACACCGCGACATCGATAGGCAAATGGCTCTACAGCGCCGCGCGTCTTATCAGACGCGCAAAGGTCGCCGTAGCACTTTGAATCGCTGCATGTCTTTGTCCTTAAATCGAGGTCGATTTAAGGACGAAGACATGCAATAGGCGGTGATACGGGCCAGAACGCACGGATTACAGCGCGCCGATTTCCTTCAGCTTGTTGAGAACCTTGGCATTAGGCTCGCCGGTTTGCGGCAGGCGGTAGTGTTTTTCGAAATGCCGGATCGCCTCGCGCGTCTGATCGCCGGCAACGCCGTCAACGACGATATCCGCATAAGCGAGATTGCTTAGCCCCTTCTGGATGTTCATCACCATTTCGCTCGAAATGGGAACGTCGGCGCGCGGAGCAAGCACCTCATCCTTTTCCGCCTTGCGGATCGCGGCGGCAATCGGATCGGCATCGGCCGGAACGCTCTTCGGGTCGGCATAGGGCCGACTATCGGGGATTGCAGCGACTGAATCGGAACCGCCCGCCGCTCGCAGCCCGGCGAGCAGATCCGCACTTACCGCGCCGGTCTCCAAGCGACCGGCCTGTTTCTCGAAGCGAAGGATGGCGGCCGCGGTCTTCGGACCGTTGCGACCATCCGGCACACCATCGTAAAGGCCGAGCCGCGCCAACTCCTTCTGAACGTCTGCGACGAGCCCTGAAGTCAAGGAAGCCCGCTCATCCGCGCCGACGGCGGCGTCGCCGGGAGTTCTTGCGCTTGGCCGCTCGCGTGTTTCTAACTCCGTGTCGCCTTCTCGCTCGATCACGAACGTCGTTACCGGGCGCTGCTCGACAGCCTCGCCGTTTGCCGCCGCCAACCGCTCGGCAACTTCCGCACTGACCAGCGGAACCCGGGTGCGTAATAGCGGCGAGGGATGGGAACCATGCTGATACCACATCGCGTTCGCAGCCACGAAGCTGAAGGCTATGATGAACGCCGCCGATCCGCCCGCCCACATGGGGTAGCGCGCGGTCAATCTGCCGGCCAGTGCGAAGCAGCGGCCGGCGCCCCGGCCGACCAATGCCAGGCCTGCCAGCGCCAAAGCTTGCTGCGATCGTGCCGCCCTCTTCCGCTCAGGCTGTTTTCGCTTGCGCGGAGCCATGTCCCCCTTCCTTGCTCGTTTGCCCGCCCTGAGGTGCCGCGGCCGGTACCTGTCGTCCCGAATCAACCCTGCCTTCGCCGCATTCCCTCAGTCGTGGCGGAAATTCCACCGTGACGGGCGAACTCACCTGCTGTCGCTGCTGAATGCCGGAACCGTCGCGCGGAATGGACGCGATGACGACCGTCCCCTTGCCCTCAGAGCTTCGGATCGTGAGGCTGCCGCCATGCAGTTCGACGAGCCCTTTGACGAGGGACAGGCCTAAGCCGGTACCTTCATAGCGACGCGTATACTCGTTCTGAATCTGGACGAAAGGTTGGCCGAGCATCTGCAGCTTGTCCTCTGCAATGCCGATGCCCGTGTCGCTCACCGTGAGCTTCAGCAACGCGCTGTCGCATTCCGCATCGACCGTGACGAGCCCACCCTGATCGGTAAATTTGATCGCGTTGCCGATAAGGTTGATCAGGATCTGCTGGAAGGCGCGCTGATCGGCGTTGATCTCGCCCAGCGCTCGCGACACGCGGCTCGTCAGTTTCACTCCCTTTTCCTGCGCCTGATGCGACAGCATGGCTTCGCAGGCGGCGATCGCATCCACCACCTGGAAAGGCTCGGGCACCAGTTCATAACGCCCGGCCTCGATCTTACTTACGTCGAGCATCGTGTTGACGACGGAGAGCAGGTGCGTGCCGGAACGGTGGATCAGCGATACGTATTCTCGCTGGCGGTCGTTCTCGAGCCTGCC
>JAPSJG010000551.1 GCA_031178305.1 Sinorhizobium sp. | reverse complement strand
GCAGATAGAGCGCATTGCCGTACTGGCCGGCCTTGGCCGGTTCCTTGAGCTCCTTGCCCTGCAACATCAGGACGGCGACATTGAGCGCGCTCGCCATCACGCCGGGCGGGTTGACGGTCGCACCGGAGTTCAGATTTTCCTTGATCCAGAGATCGATGAAGTCCTTGCGGATTTCGCCCGTCGCGGCGATCTGGTCCTTCTTTCCGGCGTCCATGATCGACTTCCAGGCGCCGGCCGCCATGCCGTCCTGCACGAAAACGCCGTTGATATCGGGATAGGTGGCGAGGATGTTCTGCATTGCCTGCTGACCCTGCGCCTGATCCCAATTGGCATTGACCTCGTTGACGATCTGCATGTCGGGATGTTTCTCGAAGACCTGCCGATAGCCGGCAACGCGCATCTCGTTCGCCGGATGGCCGGCGACGCCGTTGATCGCGACCACCTTGCCCTTGCCGTCGAGCGTCTTTGCAAGCCACTCGGCGCCGGCCGCGCCCCAGGCGGTCTGGTCGATGCCGACATAGATCGCATCCGGCGAGGAGACTTCCGCATCGGTCGCGATCACCAGTATGCCGGCCTCCTTCGCCTGTGCGAAGATCGGATCGAAGGCTGTCGGGCTGTTCGGGTTGACGATAATTGCATTGACGCCTTCCGCGATGAAGTTGCGGATGTGGGCGATCTGCCCGGGCACGTCGACATTGGCGCTCTGGACGGAGACCTCGACGTCGACGCCCTTCTCCTTCCACTTCTCGGCCGCGGCCTTCGCCTCGTCGATCATCTGGGTGCGCCATTCGCTGCCGACCCATCCGTTCGAAAGGCCGATCTTGAAGGTTTCGGCATGGGCCGAAGCGGAGATGACGATGGATGCGACTGTGCCGAGGGCAAAAGCAATGAATTTCGTCATAAGATCCTCCCAAATCCTTGCGGCACCATGAAGCCAGAAAATGTAATCGATTTCAACGGTGATATGGGCGGCGCACGGGAACTCTATTCTAAGTGGCGGCCATTTCTCAGCTCGGCGGTTTCCGGTAGTTTTGCAAAATGCAGACCGAAGAGGAGGAGAATGTCGATGGATGCCGCCGAGCTGCGCGCCATACAGGCGCCGATCAAGGACCGCTACCGATCCAATCCCGAGGCGGCATATATCACGCTTCGCGCAAATGGCACGCTCGACGACCAGAACATCGCCTGCAAGGTGGAAACCGGGCGCGCGCTTGCGGTTGCGGGCCTGCATCCGGCGACCGGCGGCACCGGTCTCGAGCTCTGCTCGGGCGACATGCTTCTGGAGGCGCTGGTGGCCTGCGCCGGGGTCACGCTCAAGGCCGTCGCGACCGCGCTCGAAATACCGCTCAAGTCCGCCACCGTCTCGGCCGAGGGCGACCTCGATTTTCGCGGCACGCTGGGCATCGCCAGGGACGCGCCCGTCGGATTCGCTGAGATCCGCCTCTCCTTCGACGTGGAGACGGACGCGCCACAGGAAAAGCTCGATCAGCTCCTGAAGCTCACCGAACGCTATTGCGTCGTCTACCAGTCGATCCGCAGCCGTCCACCGGTGGAGGTAAGCCTGCGCCGGAATAACCAGCGCTGACGCACTCGCGACTACCGTCCAGCCCGATTGGCCGGACATCAAGTGCCCGGCCAATTGAAATGACACCATTGCCTAAAGGCGCGCCTCCAGGATCAGATTGAACGGCGTCGCCAATGCCCGCCGGAAATGACTGAATCCCGCCTTGCGGAAGACATCCGCGAGCCGCGCTTCGCCCGCCTGGGCGCCGAGCACCATGCGGCCGCCATCGGAGATCGCATGCGCGCAGCAGATCGTCGTCGAGGCCGAATGCTAGATCCGGGCGACCGGAGAGATATTGTCTTCGACGTGGTCATTGGCGAAAGGCTCGACCAGCATCACCGTTCCGCCCGGCGCGATCGCCCGCGCCGCATGCGTGGCGGCGGCAACGGGATCGCCCATGTCGTGCAGGCAATCGAAGAAGCAGATCAGGTCGTAACCCGCACCGGGGTAATCATTCGCCCGGGCAGTTGCAAAGTTTGTCCGTTTCGAAACACCCGCACGCGCCGCTATGCTTCGCGCCTCCGCCACTGACTGCGGATGCGTGTCGAAGCCGCGAAACTCGGAAGCGGGAAACGCTTCCGCCATGAGCACTGTAGAGTGACCGTGACCGCAGCCGACATCCGCCAC
>JAPSJG010000115.1 GCA_031178305.1 Sinorhizobium sp. | reverse complement strand
GAGAGGGACCAGAACGGCACCGATCCGCGGGCAATGAACCGTGTCGGCGCTTCGGCGACCGAGAAACTGCAGACGGCCGTGCGCAGAAAGGGATCGCTGTTGCGCAATCCGGTCGGGCCGGGTTCGGCCGACAATGCAAAGAAGCTGTCCATCTCGAGAAGGTCGAGCACGCGCGTGTAGGCATCCCGACCGGTAAATTGCGGCAGCGCAAGCACGATCACGATGTGCAGGAGCGTGGCGCCGACCAGGCCGACGAGAAGGGCAAACAGAAGGCTACGCATTGCCGCACCCGGTCTTGACGATCTTCGGCATCGCGAGGTCGATCAGTCCGGAGGAGCCGGCCGTCGGCGTATCGAGCAGGGTCAATACGAGCCTGAAGCTGCCCGAATGCCGGATCGCGAGCCAGTTGTCCGGCTTGGCGACCGGGGAGGCGTGAATGACGAAGCTGCTGTCCCTGGCGCGCAGCACCGCCCAGGAATTGATCGCCGAAGGCAGGTCCGGCCCTGGCCGCAGGGTCACCCCATCTGCCGTCGCTGCGTAGAGCGTCCAAAACCGGGCAGGCGGAGTGATGCCGGAGATATCGTAGGAGCAGGCGGCCGAAAGCCGGGCACCACTGTCGTCCGTCGCTGCGGAGAACATCAGCCCCTCCGCACTGCCGAACAGCAGTTCGCCGGCGCGAGCGCGATGGGCCTTGGCGTAGGGGTCGGCGGCGGCGGTCTGCGCCTGCGGGAATGCCACCCAAGGGCCAATCGAGATCGAGCCGAAGCCGGCCGTCGCCTTCAGTGCCCATATGGATGAGGCGATTCCACCTCCAAAGGCAATAGCGAGTGCGATGGCGACGAGGAAGGGAATACGCAACAAGGGGCGGCTCTATCGATTGGTGTCTCGTCTGTCCCGGCGTTAGGCGGTCCTGCAGCGCCGCGCGTCTTTTCAGACGCGCAAAGGATTGCTGCAGCACTTTGAATTACTGAATGTTTCCTTAAATCGAGTACGACTTCAGGAAACATGCAGTAGGGCAAATCTCCGGTTAGCTCGCCCGCTAAAGCTTTAGAATCGATTGCATTTAAGATCCACATCGGGGTTCGAGAACGGATTTGCCGTCGCCAAGTCAATTCTCCGTCGCATCGGTTATGGGTTGCATTGCTGGGGCATCGGCCGGCGCCGACTCGAGCGCTGCGACCTTGCCGCCGCTCTTCTCCCGCGCCTTGAGCGCGGGCGCCTTTTCGAATGCCTCGCCGATCGTCTTCAGCATTCGGGTGACGTCCGCAGAAAGCGATCGCGGTCGGACGAGCGGCGGCAAAGCGTTTTCATCCGGTTTGGCGTTCGCATCCGGGGCAGACTCCTCCGCCTGTGCGACCGGCACTTCGATGCCCGGGATCACACGGTGCTCGATGCCCTGCTCGGCATAGTCCATCAACCGCTTGAAGGTCATCGCCGGCAGCGAGCCGCCGGTCATGTTGTCGGTGGACGTATAATCATCATTGCCGAACCAGACAGCGGTCGTGTAATCGCCCGTGAAGCCGACGAACCAGGCGTCGCGATAGGCCTGCGTTGTGCCGGTCTTGCCGCCCGTCACGATGCCCTTGTCGAGGGCGGCCCTGCGCCCTGTGCCGATGACCGGGATCTGCGTCAGAATACGGTTCATGGAGGAGACGGCCTGCTCGCTCAGGACGCGTTTCGCCGGCGGTGCGTCGCGTGCGATATCGTAGAGAATGTCGCCGTCATAGTTCAAGATCTGGCTGATGCCATGGCGCCGGGACTCGAAGCCTCCGGCGGGAAAGACGGCATAGGCCGTCGCCTGGTCGAGCACGGTCACTTCTGACGTGCCGAGCGGCATGGTCTTATCGGTGCGCAACGGCGTACTCACGCCCATATTCTTCGCCGTCTCGGCAATGATCTCGGTGCCGAGCTTGTCCTTTGCGAGCCGCACCGGAACGGTATTGATCGATTTCGCGAGTGCGGTCAGCAGCGTCACGCGCCCGGCATAGCTGCGGCCGTAATTCTGAGGCGACCAGCCGCGCCAGGTGATCGGCGCGTCGACAACCACGGTTTCCGGCGTCATGCCTTTCTCCATGGCCGCCGCATAGGTGTAGACCTTGAAGGACGATCCAGGCTGGCGAAGGGCGCGGGTCGCGCGATTGAACTGGCTCTCGCCATAGTCGCGGCCGCCGACCATCGCACGCACGGCGCCGCCGTGTTCTATCATCACGAGGGCGCCCTGCTTCACTTTGTAGGTCTCGCCATATTGCCTGAGGCCAGATTCCACCGCTTCTTCTGCAGCCGCCTGCAGTCCCATGTCGATCGTTGTTCTGACGATAAGGGAATGCTGCGCGAAGGGAGCGGCAATTCGCTGGACCTCGTCGAAGGCCCAGTCGAGGAAGAAATCCGGCGCCTTGACGTCGGCACGGTCGATGACGGTTGCCGGGGTGAGACGGGCGGCGAGCACCTGTCCTTCCGTCATCAGCCCGCCCTGTACCATGTTGGTCAGCACCTCGTTGGCGCGGGCGCGGGCAGCCGGCAGATTGACGTGCGGCGCATAGCGGGCAGGCGCCTTGAAAAGGCCGGCAAGCATGGCGGATTCGGCGAGATTGACGTCGGTGATCGCCTTGCCGAAATAAAACTGCGCTGCCGCCGCCGCCCCGAAGGTGCCGCCGCCCATATAGGCGCGGTCGAGATAGAGGCGCAGGATTTCCTTCTTCGACAGATTGCACTCCAGCCAGACTGCAAGGAAGGCTTCCTTGATCTTGCGTTCGATGGTCCGCTCGTTCGACAGGAACAGGTTCTTGGCGAGCTGCTGGGTCAGGGTGGAGCCGCCCTGGACTACGCCGCCGGCGCGGGCGTTTTCCGTCATGGCGCGTACCAGGCCGAGAAAGTCGATGCCCCAGTGCTCGAAGAATCGGCGGTCTTCCGTCGCGAGAACCGCCTTGATGAGATGGTCAGGCAATTCGTCGAGCGGCACGGCATCCTCGTGGATGATGCCGCGATGGCCGATTTCGTTGCCGTAGCGGTCCAGGAAGGTAACGGCGAAATCGCTCTGGGCGCGCCAATTTCCCTTGGTTTCCTCGAAGGCGGGAAGCGCGAGCGCCAGCAACAAGACCGAGCCGGCCGTACCCCAGGTCATACCCTCGCCAAGCACCTCGAAGACCGCTCTCTTCCAACCGCGCACCCGGAAACGACGGAAGAAGATGGTGGTATCTTCCCACCATTCCGCAAGGCGGAATCCCGCGTTCCATACCGTCGAGTCGATCCAGGAATCGATCCGGAGGAAGATATGTCGCTTCTTCGGCCGGTTTTCCTGTTTCCTCGGTTCCTGCACGGTTTTCATGTCCCGAAGCTCTGTTTGCCCCTTAATGATGATTGCATGGGGCGAAGTTCCAATCTACTTGCATATCGGCCGCCGGCCTTAAAAAACCGGCAATTTTCTGTAAATTTTCCATGTCGGAGTGGAAATGACGAAAGTGTGACTCCCATGGGCGAAATGCCTTTTTGGAAGACCAAGAGCCTGGACGAGATGACGCAGGCGGAATGGGAAAGCCTTTGCGACGGCTGCGGCCTCTGTTGTCTCAACAAGCTGGAGGACTGGGACACCGGTGAGATCGCCTGGACTTCGATCCGGTGCACGCTGCTCGATGGCGAAACCTGTCGGTGCAAGGACTACGCCAATCGACAGGCGACGGTGCCCGATTGCATTCAGCTGACGCCGGAACGCGTGCGCGAGATAGGCTGGCTACCGCCGACCTGCGGCTACCGCCTGGTCGCCGAGGGGCGCGACCTCTATTGGTGGCACCCGCTTGTTTCAGGCGATCCGGAAACCGTGCATGCGGCGGGGATTTCGGTGCGCGGGCGCACCGTTGCCGAGGACGGGATCGACCTCGAGGACTATGAGGATTACCTGGTCACTTGGCCGCTGGAAGTGGCGCTGGAGCCGGCCGGATAGCCGTGCGGGCATCCGGCATCAATGCCGGCTGTTCTTCCGCGAGAGATTTTTCGGGGCGACGTTGCGCCAGGCGGTCTCCATCGATTGGCGAAGGAGTTCCTCATCGGCACCGACGAAGTAGATAGAGGTCCAGCCGCGCGCGCCCCATCCGCCGGGAACGGCGGCGCAGAAGCCGGGTTCAGTTTCGAGTAACATTCGCTGCTGGTCGGGTGTGAACTTGAAGACCACACGTCCGGCCTCGGGCAGGGTCATGTAGATCCGCTTGCCCACGCGGAAATCCCGCGTCCCGAAATGGGCATTTTCCTCTGTGCCAGGGAGGCTTAGCGCCAGCTTTTCCAGTTCTTCGGTCAGCATCCAAAGAGACTAGCACGAATTCAGCAATTGACAAAAAAGCATCCGCCCCTGAAGGCTACGGGCGGAAGCTTGACACCTGTATTTTGCGTGTAACACTCAGGCGAACCGCCGCAAAGGCTAGGCCTTATTCCGCAGGCGTGACCGGTTTTTCCGCAGCTTCACCTGCTGAGCGCATCGCACGCCATTCACTCTCGAAACGTTCGAGCAGCGATTGCGGAATCCTCGATGCCGGGGATACGGGCGGTTTATTCGCGGCTGACTGCATCCGGTCCTCCTGAGCGAGATGATTGGAACGAGGCGGACCATTCCACATCCTAAATACTTTGTAAATCAGCGACTTAAACGATTTAAACGATTTAAGAATCTTTAAATCGATTAATCTTGGATCAATCCACAGGGCTTCGCATGGGAGTGGTCGGCGGATCTCAGTGACCCGATGTATCGGTGGTTGCCCGTGCAAGGGGTGGAAAGGGGGGAGAAAACCTTGCGGATTCAACTTCTGAAGCGCTGCATCCGTCTTTGAAGATTTGCGGCTAAGCGACTCGGAAGTGTCGCAGTTTTCCGTGGGGTTTGCATGTCTGCTCAAATCAAGTCGATCCGAGAATGGAGCAACCGAAGGGACACCACGGCTTGGCGCGTCCAAGAAGACGCACGCCCGCCAAATGCCGGCACGGCAATGGTGATCCGACCCACTCGGAAACAGGAAGTCGAGCGCCCTCACCGCTTTTCGCCTTGCAACCGCTGGTAGCGCCTCGAAGATCGCAGAAGGCGCCGCCGTACCGCTAAACGGAGGCTGCGGAGGGGACATTCATTTGCCATTCAGCCTGTATCGGTTAAAGATTTTTCCATGTTACTTCCCAACTCGAAAGTACATTGATGTCTTCACCAGTAACCATAGCCGTGCTTGCTGCAGGCATTGCAGGCTTTTCTCCGCCTGCCGTATCCGCGCCTGCGGTTGTCGTCCGCGCGGCTGGCGATTGCAGTGCTGCGGCCGCGCATGTGGTGGCTGAGACGGGCGGAGAATTGCTCTCGGTCCAGCCGACTTCCGATGGCAACTGCGTCGTGACCGTGCTAATCCCTGGCAATGGCGGGCGGCCGAAGAAGTTGACCGTAAAGGTTCCGATGTAGGCTTATGTCCCCAATCGTCAGCAGGGGAAGAAGACCAGCGATGCGTATTCTGATAGTCGAGGACGACGCCAACCTGAACAGGCAATTGGCCGAGGCGTTGCAGGAAGCCGGTTACGTCGTCGACCAGGCCTTCGATGGTGAGGAGGGGCACTATCTCGGCGACACAGAGCCCTACGACGCGGTAATTCTCGATATCGGCCTGCCGGAAATGGACGGGATCACGGTGCTCGAAAAGTGGCGCGGCGACGGCAAGATCATGCCGGTCCTGATATTGACGGCACGCGACCGCTGGAGCGACAAGGTGGCCGGAATCGATGCAGGCGCCGACGATTACGTCGCCAAGCCCTTCCATGTCGAGGAGGTGCTGGCCCGCATCCGTGCGCTGATCCGCCGGGCGGCGGGCCATGCAAGCTCCGAGATCGTTTGCGGTCCGGTGCGTCTCGACACGAAGGGGTCGAAGGCGACTATCAACGGCGTGGCGCTGAAGCTGACGTCGCACGAGTTCCGCCTCCTCTCCTACCTCATGCATCACATGGGGCAGGTGGTCTCCCGCACGGAACTGGTCGAGCACATGTACGATCAGGATTTCGACCGCGATTCTAACACGATTGAGGTTTTCGTCGGCCGTCTCCGCAAGAAGATCGGCAACGATCTGATCGAAACCGTGCGCGGCCTCGGATATCGGATGCAAGCACCCGGCAATGGTCATTAGATCCCTTACGGCCCGCGTTCTGGCGGTTTCGACCGTTTGGGCGGTCATGGCCCTTGTCGTGATCGGCGTCGTGATCTCCGAGCTTTACCGGCAGGGATCGGAGCGCGGCTTTCAGGATCTGCTTCGCGCCCAACTCTACAACGTCATAAACTCGATCTCGGTCGATGAAAACGCTGCCCTGTCCGGCAGCCCTCAGCTTGGCGACCTTCGCTTTTCACAGCCCCAAACCGGTTGGTACTGGATCGTCGAGCCGATCGGTGAATTCGAAACGCCGCCCCTGATTTCGACGTCGCTCGGAACCGCGAAGTTGCCGATCGTCAGTGTCGAGGAGGTGCCCTTCGACATCCGCTACGAGCGCTTCTACACTACGACGGACCCGTTCGGAAACCAGGTCGAGGTGGCCGAAACCGAGGTCGTTCTCGACATCGATGGCCATGCGGCTCGCTTCCGCGTCGCCGGCAACCGTAACGTGCTGGAGGCGGACATCGACCGCTTCACCCGCAATCTGACGATCGCGCTTTCGATCTTCGGTTTGGGCGGTCTCGGCGTGAACGCGCTAACAATCCTTTTTGGCCTGCGGCCGCTCGACCAAGTGCGCCGGTCGCTCGAAAAGATCCGCACCGGCGAGAGCGAACGGCTCGACGGAGCCTTTCCCCGCGAAATCCAGCCGCTCGCCAACGAGGTGAACGCGCTGATCGACAGCAACCGCCGCATCGTCGAGCGCGCGCGCATGCAGGTCGGCAATCTAGCCCATTCGCTCAAGACTCCCATCGCCGTACTGCTCAACGAGGCGCGCGTACTGGAGGTCCCGCATGGTGAACTGATCAGGCTGCAGGCGGATGCGATGCAGATGCAGGTCCAGTCCTACTTGAGCCGCGCTCGCATCGCGGCACAACGAGGCTCGGTGCTGGCGCGGACCGAGGCACAGCCGGCCCTCGAAAGGATCGTCCGGGTGATGCGGCGACTCAATCCGGAAAAGCAATTCAGCCTCTCCGTGAATCCGCCGGGGCTGGTGCTGGCGATGGAGCAGCAGGACGTCGAGGAGACGGTCGGCAATCTGCTCGAAAACGCCGCCCGACACGCGCGCGACCACGTCTCCCTGAGCGTGGAGCCAGCACCCGAGGAAGCGCGCGCCAAGGAGGCGGGGCGCGAATGGACCTTGCTTCTGATCGATGACGACGGCCCTGGGCTCGATCCCCATCAGATCGCCCTCGCCATGAAGCGCGGCAAAAGGCTCGACGAAAGCAAGCCTGGCACGGGGCTCGGCCTTTCGATCGTGAGCGAGATCGTGGGTGAATACCAGGGCAGCGTGGAACTGTGCCGCCGCGAAGAGGGTGGGCTGCGGGCCAAGCTCCTCTTGCCCGTTGCCGTCTAGCGCCAATGTTCTTGATTCAGCACGGGATGAGGAAAAGCGTGCGCGGTTTTCCGCCCGCATCCCGCGTTAACTTCTAGGAGTCGATCACGTTTATGATTTTCGGTCGAGCCAACCTAAAATCATCGTGAGCTACAGCGCCGCGCGTCTCCTCAGGCGCGCGAAGGTCGCTGTAGCACTTTGAATCGCCGGATGTATTTGTCCTTAAATCGAGGTCGATTAAAGGAGACATGCAGTAGGCATCGTGATCCGGCGGTCACACCGGCAATCGAAAATGTCCGAGCCCGGCCGGGGCGCGGTTGCCTCGGACGGCGGAGGGTGCAAAAAGAAAATCGGAAGTGCCGCCTGACGATGTTTGCCAAGGTGCAGGCGGCCGCGGATGAACGAGAGTGAGTTGACGCGTGTCATGATGATTAGCGCAGAAGTCGGGCGGGCTCTCGCCTCGGGTGGCAGAATCGCGATCGTCGCATCGGCTGTGGCGCTTGCCGGCTGCAGCACATCAAGCGGCCAGCGCGGATCCGCGACGGCCGCGCTCGGTGCCGCCTCCACCCGTAGCCCTTCATCTGCAGCCTATATCGATGCTCTGCGGGGCGGCGTCATTGCGCGTCTTGGCGGCATAGAACTCGGCGAGTCGGATCGCCAGAGGGCGCTCGAGGCGGAATATCGTGCCCTCGAGGCGGCCCCCGGCGGCCAGCCGGTCCTCTGGCAAGGGCGGGGCGTCAGCGGTTCAGTGGTCGCTGCCGCGCCTTACCAGGTCGGTTCGCAGAACTGCCGCCAGTATAGCCATACGGTGATCGCGGAAGGACAGTCGACGACGGGGCGCGGGGCGGCCTGCCGCAACAGTGATGGAAGCTGGACGCCGCTGACCTGAGCGCCGCTTTCGAGTGTCCTGCGCGTTCCCTTCGGCGGCGTGGGGCGCTGAGGTTGCGGCGAAACGCCTCAAATCTCCGTCATTTCCGGTTTTCGAGTTGGAATGGCCGGGCCCTCATAGTATTCCCCATTCATGTTGTTCTGGATTCTTGTCGCCGTTCTCACGGCGGCTGTCGCCATCGCGCTTCTCCTGCCGCTGATGCGAGCGGCCGCGCCGCTTCCGGCTGCCCATAGCCATGACGTCGAGGTCTATCGCGACCAGCTGGAGGAGCTGGAACGCGATCGTGAGGCCGGGCTGATCAGCCAGGAGGACGCCGAACTTGCGAGAGCGGAAATCGGGCGCCGTCTCATTGCCGCGAGCGCCGCCGGCGAGCCCGTCCGGGAAAGCCTTCCGAACCGGCTTGCTTCGAACCGGCTGGCGCAGCTCTTCATTTTCCTCTGTCTGCCCGCCATTGGGCTCGGTCTCTATCTCACGACCGGCAGCCCGGGCGTGCCGGCGCAGCCGCTCGCCGCCCGGCTTGCCAATCCTGGCGACGACGTCAACATCCTGATCGCCAAGGCCGAAAATCATCTCGCGGTCAATCCGGAGGACGGCGCGGGCTGGGACCTGCTGGCGCCGATCTACATGCGCAATGGGAGGGTCGACGATGCGGTTGCCGCCTATGACCGTGCGATCCGCCTCCTCGGTGCGACGCCGGCGCGGCTCGGCGGTTATGCCGAGGCCCTGATCGTCCAGTCCGGCGGGCTGGTCACGGCGGATGCCCAGAACGCGCTGAAGAAGGCGCTGGCGCTCGACCCCAACGATCCGCGCTCGGAGTTCTATCTGGCGCTCGGCCTGAAACAGGAGGGCGAGCATGCCGATGCTCTTGCCGCGTTCCGCAAGCTCGCCGGCACCTCGCCGGCGGATGCTCCCTGGCTGCCACTGGTCAATCAGCATATCGCGGAGCTTTCCCAATCCGCGTCGGGTGAAATCGGCGCTGCGCCGCCCGGAGAGCCGACATCTGAGGACATCGCGGCCGCGGAGGAGATGAGCGCAGGCGATCGCCAGGCGATGATCCGCGGCATGGTCGACAGCCTCGCGGCTCGGCTGAAGGAAGACCCTGCGAACTTCGAAGGCTGGGTGCGCTTGATCCGCTCCTATCTTGTTCTCGATCAAAGAGAAAAGGCCGAGGATGCGCTACGCGAAGGGCTGAAGGCCTTTCCGGCCACGGGCGAAGAGGGCAAGCAATTGCTCGCA